>QIAK01000380.1:3701-8861 GCA_003225515.1 Acidobacteriota bacterium
CTTTTGCGGTGTCGCAGCGAACCCAGGAGATCGGATTGCGGCTCGCGCTGGGCGCGGGAAGGCAGCGAGTGATCTGGTTAATCCTTCGAGAAGCGTCGCTGCTCGCCGTCTTGGGGCTGGGGATCGGCCTAGCGGGGTCGGTTCTGGTAGGGCGAACGATGCAGAGCACTTTGTATGGCGTCGGGGCCGTCGACGCGTCAGTGATTGTGTCCGTCGTGGTGATTCTGTTTCTCACTTCTCTGTTTGCGTCGTACTTGCCGGCGCGGCGGGCGGCATCGATTGATCCCATGCAGGCGCTGCGAACCGATTAGAAGGCCTGTCGGCAGTATTCGCACGGAGATCCTTCGCACCGCCTGAAGAGCGGCTCCGCACAGGATGACGCCCCGCTTGCCGCCCGGTACGATCGGCCCGGTGCACTCACTGCACTGGGGCTTCCCTGCCAACTTGGTAACGTTCTCGCTACACTGTTTTGAGAGAATCGGAGGAGTACATCCTGGCATCCTAAGTGCCATTCATCCCCTGCTTCCCACCGAGGAGGAATAATCATGGCAGTCGCAGCCGAAATCCTGACCCCTCTTTCTATCGACGAGTTACGGAAAATCGATGCCTACTGGCGGGCTTGCAATTATTTATCGGCGGGCATGATCTATCTTCGCGGCAATCCCCTGCTGCGCGAAAAATTGCAGCCGGAGCACATCAAGAACCGGCTGCTCGGACATTGGGGATCGGATCCCGGCCAATCGTTCCTGTGGGTTCATCTGAATCGGGTCATCAAGAAATACGATCTGAACGTTCTGTATATTTCCGGTCCGGGTCACGGCGCGCCGGCGACGCTGGCCAATAGTTATTTGGAAGGCCGCTACTCGGAGGTTTATCCGGACAAGAGTCGGGATGAGGCGGGGATGCTGAAGTTCTTCCGGCAGTTTTCGTTTCCCGGAGGAATCGGATCGCACTGCACGCCGGAAACGCCCGGTTCGATTCACGAGGGCGGCGAGCTGGGCTACTCCATCTCGCACGCTTACGGAGCGGCGTTCGACAATCCCGATCTCATCGTCACGGTCATGGTCGGCGATGGGGAGGCGGAGACCGGTCCACTGGCGACGTCGTGGCACTCGAACAAATTCCTCAATCCGATTCGCGATGGGGCGGTGCTGCCGGTGCTGCATCTTAACGGCTACAAGATCGCCAATCCGACGATACTGGCGCGCATTCCGCACGAAGAATTGGAAGCGCTGCTGCGCGGCTACGGCCACAAACCTTATTTTGTTGAGGGCGACGATCCAGCCGAGATGCACCAGAAGATGGCTGCGACTCTGGAGCAATGTGTCCTGGAGATTCGCGAACTGCAGCAGCACGCGCGATCGGCCGGAGACGCGACGCGTCCGCGGTGGCCGATGATCGTGCTTCGTTCGCCCAAGGGATGGACCGGGCCCAAGGACGTGGATGGACATAAGGTGGAGGATTTCTGGCGGGCGCATCAGGTTCCGGTGCTCGATCCGGTTACGAACAAGAAAAGCTTGAGCATCGTGGAAGGCTGGCTGCGCAGCTACAAGCCGGAGGAACTCTTCGATGCCAACGGAACGCTGGTGCAGGAATTACGGGAACTCGCGCCTTCTGGGCCGCGGCGCATCTCGGCGAATCCTCACGCAAATGGCGGCAAGCTGCGCAAAGAACTAGAGATGCCGGATTTCCGCAATTACGCGGTCGACGTGAAGTCGCCAGGGACAACCTATGTTCCGCCGACCGATGTGCTGGCGCATTTTCTTGCCGAGGTGATGCGCCGGAATATGAATTCGTTTCGCGTCTTCGGTCCAGACGAGACGGCCTCGAACCGGCTGACGGCCATTTATGCCGCTTCGAAGAAAACATGGCTTGCCGAATACAAGCCGGAAGACTCCGACGGCGGGGAGTTGGACGTCGGGGGACGAGTCATGGAGATGCTCAGCGAACACACGCTGGAGGGCTGGTTCGAGGGTTACGTGCTCACCGGGCGCCACGGGCTGCTGTCGACCTACGAGGCATTCGTGCACGTTATCGATTCGATGTTCAACCAGCATGCCAAATGGCTGGAGAAATCGAAGAAAGACTTGGACTGGCGCGCACCGGTCCCGTCGATCAACATTCTTATTACATCTTTAGTGTGGCGGCAGGATCACAACGGCTTTACGCATCAGGATCCGGGCTTTCTGGATGTCGTGACGAATAAGAGCGCGGACGTGGTCCGCATTTATTTGCCGCCAGACGCGAACTGCCTGCTCAGCGTGGGCGACCATTGCCTGCGCTCGCGGGATTACGTCAACGTGATTGTGGCAGACAAGCAGGAACATCTCCAATATCTCAGCATGGACGATGCCGTGACCCACTGCACGAAGGGCATCGGCATCTGGGAGTGGGCGTCCACCGACGCGGGCGCGGATCCTGACGTGGTTATGGCGTGCGCGGGCGACATTGCGACGATGGAGTCGTTGGCGGCGGTCGAGATCTTGAATAAGCGGTTTCCGGATCTGAAGATTCGCTTCGTGAATGTTGTCGATCTGTTTCGATTAATGCCGCAGAGTGAGCATCCGCACGGACTCTCGGACCGCGACTTCGATTCATTGTTTACCACCAACAAGCCGGTGATCTTCAACTTCCATTCCTACGCGTCGCTGATCCACAAACTCAGTTATCGGCGCACCAATCACGAGAACATTCACGTGCGTGGATATAAGGAGAAGGGCAACATCAACACGCCACTGGAGCTCGCAATCATTAACCAAGTAGATCGTTATAACCTGGCGATTGACGTAATCGATCGCGTGCCGCGACTGCGACCCATCGGCGCGCATGTCAAGGAATGGCTGAAGGGTCAGATTATCGAGAGCATCAATTACGCTCATGCCGAGGGAATCGACAAGGAAGAGATTCGCAACTGGAAGTGGGCGAAGTAGGCATGGGCGAGGAACTGGCGGGAAAAGGCGATCTGATTCTCGTACTGAACAGCGGTTCGTCGTCGTTGAAGTTCGGGGTCTATGTTCGGGGCGCGAATGACAATGACAATGATAACGACGAGAAGCCGCTGCTGACGGGAAGCGCCGACGGCATCGGGCGAAGCAATGGCTCTTTGCGGATTCGTTCTGCCGATGGCAAGTCGCTGGTGCAGCAAGACAGCAGCCACGAGTCACAGGAACACGCGCTGCGCACTCTGGCCGAAGCCATGCGGGAGCATATCTCCAAGGCGCCGGCAGCGGTGGGACACCGCGTGGTGCATGGGGGACCGAAGCTTCGCACGCATCAGCTCATCACGCCGCAGGTGCTCGAAGAATTGCGGAAGGCAACACACTTTGCTCCGCTGCACATTCCGCAGGCGCTGTCGCTGATCGCTGCTGCTCAGTTAATCTTTCCCTCCACCGCGCATTTCGCTTGCTTCGACAACGCGTTTCATAGCACGATCCCGGAAATTGCGGCGCGGTTTCCCTTGCCACGGTCCTACTTCGATGCAGGCATTCGCCGCTATGGCTTTCACGGCCTTTCGTATGAATCTCTGGTGAATCACTTCGGCGAAAAGCTGCCGGGGCGAGCCATCTTTGCGCATCTGGGGAACGGGTCGAGCCTTTGTGCGCTGCGAAACGGGACTTCGATCGACACCACGATGGGACTTACTCCCACTGGCGGCATTCCCATGGGAACGCGCTCCGGCGACCTTGATCCCGGAGTCCTGCTCTATCTCCTGCGTAATGAGAAGCTCGATGCCAACGGGTTGGAAGATCTGCTCAATCATCGAAGCGGCTTGTTTGGGCTCTCGTCCGGCGAAAGCGACGTGAAGGCTCTGGAAGAGCGCTCCCGATCAAACGACCCGGAAGCGACTCTCACGCTGGACATCTTTGCCGTTTCCATTCGCAAGATGATCGGCGCCTACATCGCGCTGTTGGGCGGCGTGGATGTTCTTGTTTTCACGGGTGGAATTGGAGAGCACAGCAATCGTATTCGATCCGCAGCGACGGCTGGCCTTGAAGCTCTTGGACTCACGGCCGACAAGATTCAGGTTGTCCCCGCCAGGGAAGAACAACAAATGGCGCGGCACTGCCGCCGCATGATGGCACGATAAACATCTGGCTCCTCAGAAGAAACTTAAGGCTGTGTCCCCCGGCCGCTTGCGGCCGTTACCTAGGTCATCTTGGGGAAGGTGACGATTCGGGCGATCATAGTGGAGAGAGAGTGCCCGGCTAAGACTCCCCAGGGGAAAACGCCTCATGAATATTGATGACCTGCTTCGGATAGCAACGGAACGGCGAGCCAGCGACTTGCATTTGAAGGTGGGGAACTATCCTCACCTGCGCGTTGACGGCGAACTGGTGCCGTTGACCGAGCAACCCCGCATCACCGCCGAGGATATGCTGAACATGGCGTTCAGCATGATGTCGGCGCGGCAAAAACAAAAATTTAAAGAGACCACGGAAATCGATATGGCGTACGGCGTCGCCGGACTGGGACGATTCCGTGTGAATATTTTTCAGCAGCGCGGGAATGTGGGGCTGGTACTGCGCGTCATTCCCACCAAGATTCGCGCGCTCGACGAACTGTTTCTGCCCAAGGTGGTGGAACAGATCTGCGATATGCCGCGCGGCCTGGTGCTGGTCACCGGCGTTACGGGTTCGGGTAAATCAACAACGCTGGCCGCAATGGTCGATCGCGTGAACTCGTCACGCGCCGAGCACATTGTGACCATCGAAGACCCGATCGAATTTCTGCATCGCGATAAGAAAGGGTATGTCAACCAGCGCGAGATTGGAGTGGACACGCCTTCGTTCGGCGCGGCGCTGCGTGCTTCCTTGCGTCAGGATCCAGACGTGATTCTGGTGGGCGAAATGCGTGATCTGGAAACCATTTCCACCGCGCTGCACGCCGCCGAGACGGGCCACATGGTTTTCTCCACGCTGCACACCCTGGATGCGGTCGAAACGGTCAACCGCGTGATTTCGATTTTCCCGCCGCCTGAACAAAAACAGATTCGCATGCAGCTGGCGGCTGTACTGCGCGCTATTGTGAGTCAGCGACTGGTTCGGCGCTGCGACGGCGAAGGACGCGTGCCCGCGGTCGAAGTTATGATCAATACTGCCTTCATTCGGGAGTGCATTCTGGTGCCGGAAAAGACGCGGTCTATTCGCGACGCGATCGCAG
>QIAK01000380.1:8907-9379 GCA_003225515.1 Acidobacteriota bacterium
GGGACTGGTGAATTACGAAACCGCTTTGGAGAACGCATCTAACGCCGACGACTTCAAGCTGCGTATGGCGGGTATCGCATCCACGGCGGACATTTCGCGGCAGTCGATGCAGTCGGCAGGCTTTAGCAACAAATAGCAGGGTTCTGAGCTTCGGGGCGCGAACCATTCGCGCCCTTTTTTATTGCTCCGGCACTCAGTACTGGGTAAGCGGGCCCAGTTGCGCTATGGTTAGCGTATGCCGTTCCAGCGTCCCAAGAGGAAGAGCTATTCCGAAGACGAGTTGTACGAATATGCGGTGGGCGCGCTGGCGCGGCGAATGCGAACTGTTGCCGAATTGAAGCGCCTGATGCGGGCACGGATCGAAGACGCCGATTCGGAGTATGGGCAGACGCTGGTGGAGTTGGTGATCCGGCGGCTGAAGGACCAGGGATATTTGAACGACTCGCAGTACGCCGCGTATTACTCCTCATTG
>QIAK01000381.1 GCA_003225515.1 Acidobacteriota bacterium
CCGCGAGTTTTTGAACCAAAGGGGTCTGAAAAGGACGCTCTGTGTTGATGGCGGATCCAGTTTTGAGTTGTCTTTTACTGCACCTTTGGATTGTACTACCGCGGTTAGGGGTATGACTGCAAGGAACACAGCAGCATTAATTGATCGGGGATACATGTTTTTTTCCTTCTGAGGAATAGACGCTCGCGTTGGAGGATCATGCATAAAGAGTTAGTAAACGCAGCGTTATGCAATGTGGCCGCTGGCTGGTTGATTTAGCTCCTTATGAGGGAGTCTGAAGACTGTAGCTAACCCGCATCCGGTTACGGCACAAAAGTTTACTTAGGTTTACCAACTCTTGACTCTAGCCAGTTGGGCGCTGTGTTTCTATGTAAGGAATACGGAGGCTAGTGTGACTAAACGACTGTACCTCGTTGTTTTCATTTCTCTTCTTGCTGCATCGCTTCTGCCGGCACAAGATTCCGAATCGAATAATTCTCAACCCGCCAATATTGCCGGGTCTTGGCAGATTTCATGGCAGGGTCGGGGTGGTTCCCGGCAAGCCACAATGCAGGTCCAGCAGGATGGTTCCAAACTGAGCGGCACGTTTCAGGACGAGAGTGGATCCTCTCAGTTAGCTGGAAGCATTGCTGGAAACAAGGTGTCTTTCAGTGTGCAAATACAAGGACGTCCCATGGCCGTGGCTTTTACAGGCGCCGTCGATGGCGACAAAATGAGCGGCACCTTTCAGCCTCAGGGCGGTGGTGGTGGAGGTGGCGGACGGGGGGGCCACGGGGGTGGACAGGGGAATCATTCCTGGACTGGGGTTCGCCAATAGCGCAGGGTCGGTCGCAAGTTCTAAACTAGCCTGTTGCGGATCCGTGTTATTCTCGCGGCTGGGATTGCGTCGAGAATGCTCATGGGAAGTTGCTGTTCATGCGATATCGACATTCAACGGTTGCACATGGGGTCATGCTCTTGCTTGGAATTGCCGGACTTGTTGTAGCTCAGGACAATGGAGCACAGCAGCCTTCGGCACGCGAGCAACTTCAGCATATCCATACGCCGCGATCGATCGACCAGGAACTTGCTCGCCTTACGAAGGATCTGGCGTTGACTCCGGAACAGCAGCAGAAGGTCCGGGTTCTGCTTGAGGAGCACCACAATAAGATTCAGGCCCTGCTCGATAAGAATCCGAAAGCATCGAGGCAGGAGCTTGCTCCGCAGATTCATGCGATCAGCGATGAAACGCATCGCGAGATTCATGCTCTGCTTACCGATCACCAGAAAGAATTGGAAAAGGCGATGGTTCAACGCGAACATGATGGTCAGGAAAAAAGGCGAACTGCTCCACCTGTGGAAGTTTCGCCAGGGCAATCTTCTCCCCCGTCCTCAATGCATTGAATCCAGACAAACCATAGGGTCTTTTGACTTTCAACTTCCGTTGGGCGAAAGATAACGGTAGCTCTGCCTGACCAACTTATGGCGGGAGGTCGAGGTATCAGGGAGGCGATCTCCGGGTTCGGCATCGATCCTAGAGGGACGACGGGCTACTCTTCGACAGTAAGGTTACGGAACAGTTGCCACGTCTGCGGCCGTCATTTCGATGGCCCGTCCTCAATGGGCAGAGTGAAATGAAAACTTGCGCCGCGCGGGGAGTTGTCGGCAGCCCACAAGCGGCCACCATGGGATTCGATGATCGAGCGGCTGATCCGAAGTCCCATGCCGGTGCCGTCACCCTTGGTGGTAAAGAACGGATTAAAGATCTGGTCCGCCTGCTGGGGCGGCAGCCCCACACCGGTATCGCTGACAGAGACCATCAGTTGCGAGTCTTCGGCGGCTTGCGACTTGATGGAGAGCTCGTGCGGCCAGTCCACATCTTTCATCGCTTCGATACTATTGATCATGAGGTTCATGAGTACCTGCTGCAATTGCACGCGGTCGGCAATAACTCGGGGAAGATCCGCCGCAAGGTAGGTCTCGACTAGTATGTTGTATCGCGTGGTCTCGCCGCGCAAAAGAGAGATCATTTCGTAAATAGTCTCGTTTACATCCACGAACTCCCGTTGCGAAGCACCTTTCTGAAAAAGCTGGCGGACCCGGCTGATAATTTCCGCCGCGCGCTTTACGTCTTTCGTGATTCTCGTGGCAGCCGCACGCGCCTCTTCAAGGTTTGGAGTGTCGCGCGCGAGCCAGCGCAAGCAGGTATTGGCGTCGGTCGCGGTGGCGGCAATCGGTTGATTCACTTCGTGCGCCAAGGAGGCCATTAGCTCTCCCATCGTGGTTACCCGGCTCACGCGTGCGAGATCCGCCTGCGTCTGGCGGAGAGCCTCCCGCGCCTCCTCCGCCTTCTTGTGCTCCGTTACATCTATCACGGTACCCACAAGCTCGATCACATGGCTCGAGTCGTTCAGGGTAGGGTGGGCGACACTCGTAATATATTTTACTGACCCGTCTGGAAGAACGATGCGGTAGTTGTACTCGGCATCCTTTCCCCTGTAAAGCTCAGCTTCGATTAGATCGATAGAGACTCGATCATCCGGATGCACCCTCTCCATGAAGATTTCTCTCGTGGCGGTTGTAGTATTTGGATCGAAGCCAAAAATTTTAAAAGTTTCGACCGACCAGAACAGCCGATTGGCGCCGATATTCCAGGCCCAACTTCCCGTATGGCTAAGCCGCTGCGCTTCCGCTAAGTATGTCTCGCTCTGCCGCAGCGCCTCTTCCGCCTTCTTGCGCTCGGTGATGTCCATCATGGTACACACGAACTGTTCCACTTCCCCGGATGCGTTCAAAACAGGATGGCCGACCGTGTGAGTGTATTTGAGAGTGCCGTCGGCAAGAACGATTCGATGGTCCACTTCGTAATCCGACTTTGCGCTGATCGCTCGATCTTTTGTTTCTTGCACCCTGTCTCGATCTTCCGGATGCATGCGCTGCAGCCGGTCTTTCCAAGCTGACAGGCCATCTTTTGGATCAAAGCCATAAATTCGATACCATTCGTCGGAGAGATACAAGGCGTCCCATCCTGGTACGCGCCAGGCACCGCTCCCCGTATGCGTCAGCCTCTGTGCTTCTGCCAGATAACTCTCACTCCGACGCAACGCTTGTTCCGCCTGCTTTGCGGCGGTGATGTCCATGACTGCTCCAAAAAATTTGATTCCGTCCAATTCATCGCTTAAAGCATGAGCCACAACATGTATATATTTCACGGAATCGTCCGGCATGACCAAGCGATATTCGTGGCCAAAATCGTTCCCATACTGCGCCGCCTGCTCGATCACCTGTTGCACGAGACCTGCGTCTTCCGGATGAACCCGCTGGAGGATATGCTCTATGGTCGGTGTTGTGGCTCGGTCGTATTGGAAAATTCGAAAAGTCTCGTCTGACCAAATGATCACGCCCGTTGAAGGCTTCCAGGCGAAGCTGCCAGTGTGGGACAGACGCTGAGCCTCGGCCAGGTAAGCCTCGTTCTGACGGAGGGCGTCCCCGACCCGTTTACGTTCAATTCCGAGCTCGTCGCGAGCTAGAAGAAGCTCTGCCTCCACGCGGCGCCGAACGGCTGCGAACGAGGCGAGAAGAAAAGCAAACAGTACGAAAACAACATAGTCCGGCAGCTCAGAACTTGTAACGTAGAAGCTCTTGCGGGGCTCAGTAAGAAAGTAGTCGAAGGCTAGACTCGAAAGTACAACCGCGAGAATCCCAGGCCCGATCCCTGCGTACCAGACGGTTACGGCAATCGAAAACAGGAAAAGCGGCACTTCCACGTTGTGGAAACCATAGCGTTGTGTCAGAAGTGCCAAGCCCAATGCAATGGCGGAAGAAGTCGCTGCAAGACCGTAGCGCAGAACGGGGGAGTGGGCAAACT
>QIAK01000382.1:0-211 GCA_003225515.1 Acidobacteriota bacterium
CGTTGCCGTTCCTGGTGAAGGTGTGGCCGTACCGGCAGGCGGAGTTGCCGTAGATCCAGGCGTGGACGATTGTCCGGCGCTGCCCGATCCGCCGGAAGTGCTCGATCCGCCTGCAGGGGCAGTTCCTCCCGACGGGGCGGTCTGCGCGAAAGCCCAACTCGCGCAGCATAGGACAACAGAAATCAATGTAATTTTCGACGTCGACATATTT
>QIAK01000382.1:278-826 GCA_003225515.1 Acidobacteriota bacterium
GCTTCAGTATGCGCAGGCAGTCAGGTCGGAAAGAATCCAGCAGATGCCTTAGAATGCACTCAAAATCAAGGCATTTAGTACGTACTAGACCTGCGAGAGAGCAGACTTAGCGAGGCGTAGTCGCGGCAATGTAGACAAACCCTGTTACCGAAATTGCCACGAAAATGTAGGGCCAAAAATCAATGATACGTTTGATGCGAGCGCGCAGCAGGCTGGTGAGAACTTCGGGGGACATTGAGATGGTAGTCGCGCGTGAACCGTCGTTTGGCACTCCGAGCCAACTTTCGTTCTCGAGATACTCCGAGACGCCGACTTCATTTAGAGCCCTACATGTGAGAACAACAATAAGGTGTTCGCTGTAAAACCAGTTGTTGAGCGTGTTAATTCAGAAGATCCAAGAAGCAGACTATCTCTTGCAGATAGAACTGGACGGGAATGTCAGCAAATCTGCTGTGCATTCGCCGCTGACGACAGGGCAAACGCCACCAACGTTATCGCGGCAGCCAGCAGGATGCGCACTAGAAATTCCTTCATGGAAGCATGAACCT
>QIAK01000382.1:966-14397 GCA_003225515.1 Acidobacteriota bacterium
TTCACCAACCAAAGCGAAATTCGCTCCACCGTGAACACACATGCGTGCGCAGATCGCAGCCGTTTGCCCGAGAGCGGCGGAATGCTTCGCGCCGCAACGGGAGCAGGTGACCATGCCTTCGTAAGTGTGCTCAGCGGACGGAACTTGCCGCGCGCTTGCCTCGCCTTCAGCGACCCCCGCTGCAGTTCCGAGAGTGGCTAACAAGAGTGCGAGCGCACACGCGATGGCCGTACCGAGCAGCACGATCTCGATCCAGATGCGGCTTTTCATGGCTCTCGCCTCTTCTGCAAAAACTCGAGCTTGATCCTCGATCTCGGACAACAATGGATGCGGCGTAGCACTCAATCGTTGGCTAAGGAAAGTGGTGCAACTGGAGTGCCAGTGGCGCGACAAATCGGCTCAAGCCAGCTAAGTTGGTGATACAACGAGCCGCAAAACCATGCTCATTAGTTCATGTATGCGGGGGTGCAATGTGGACAGTGAAGAAATTTCTCGACGGACTCAAACGAAAACGTTCTTGGATGTTCGAATCAGGCGGACGCCTCTGCGGCCTTGGCCATTTCTAATCCTGCAGCTTCTCTCGCTCCGGCCTGGAGTAACAGTTCGATCGCATTCACTGCCTTGCCACTCTCCTGACATGAGACATATACCATCGCTCCCACGTCGGAGAGTTGGTGGCCAAGCCTTTTGGCTTCAGCATGTGAAAAACCGAGACCCAGAAGGGTTCGCGATCCTCGAGACAAGCCGGGAAAATTCTGATCCTTCAAGAGAGCGCGAAAAAACGCCTGCGATCGGATGAAGAGTCCGACCGTGGGGATTACAACCGCCCCAAATTCCGAAAACCAGCCAATTGTCCGAGCGCTCATTGTGCTGTCATCATCGCGTTCGACGTCGAGTACCTTGGCATCGCGTACTGCGCTCGCATCGGGATGAGCTGGTGAAAGCACCATGCAGATATCTTCTTTTCCAAATCCAGCTCGATTGAGCGCGCAAACGACCTCTGGCAAGGCAACACTGCGGGGATACATTCCGTAGGCGGCGGTTCCATGGGGGGGCATGTTTGATCTCCAAGCTGGAATCGCGAGGAAGGGAAATTCCTTCTACAGCACGACTATTAGCGTTGGATCAACTTACAAATTTTTCGCTAGGTTGGCACTAGGGTGAATCATGTAAAGTTCGCCCAAGGGTGAATGGCGTTCCTTTAAGAGAGCGCGCCCGTACATCTAGTTTGAGTTATTGTTTCAGCGCTCGTCGCGCTCCGGCGTTGGCGTTATCGTCAGGCTTCCACCTTATTGCTCGCACGCATCCGGACAAAACGGGTAGGCCCGAGAAGCGATTTCACCACTTGTTCTGCCTGAGATGTTCCCATGTCCTCCAAGGCTCTGAAACTTATAGATCCTTGGTGCCCGCAAAATGGCAGTCGATGTGCATAGCGAATCCTGATGTGTGAGCTTCAGATTTTCGAATCTCACAAAATCCGTGCGCAAGGAGAGTGTCAGCATATGAAATGCCTTCTGATAACCGTTGCAGTATTTGGACTGGCGGGCCTTGGATCCACGATGTCTCTCCAGCAGAGACAAAGCAGCTCACCGGACGCTCTGCCTCAGCCGCAGCAAACGGACACGGCCAATCCGCAGCCATCGGCTCGAAGTTTTGAAGGCACGATCGCGAAGATGGGGGACGAGTACAAGCTAGACGATCAGCAGAAAGCGAAGCATTTCGAAGGTAAGAACGTGAAGATTATGGCGACGGTAGACGCCAATACGAACACTCTGCACGTCGTCGACATCATTCCAGTAACGACCGAGTAATCGCGACTTCCCAGCTTTGTCGCTCAAGAAAGTAATTCAATCTTGACGATACGAATCGTGTTGCTCTCCGTATCGAGGCTCCCAATGATTTTTACGTCCTGATTTTCGTACTGCTTTACGCTGGCCTGCTCATCAAGCTGGTACGTCGTATTGCTGGCTACTTTCAACACATATTTCCCCCCGTCTTTCACAATTTTCCCGGTGAATGACTGTGTCGTGGGAGTCTGATCCTGGCCGTTCGCTGGCGGCTTAGGCTGCTGATTCTGGGGATCGGGCTGAGGCACAGGCGTGTCGCGCGGCGGAAGCGGTTGGGGAGCGGGTTGAGGTTTCTGCAATCGCGACCAAGCCACGAGTTCTCGTGGTTCTAAGGCGTCCTCGGGAGGCTGCGAAGCCGTTCGCCCCTGTTGTGCAAACGCAAGCGACGTTGCTGCTAAAAAAAAGCCCGCAAGCCAATTCGCCGTTCGATTCATAAGTCACCTCTCCGAAGGACGATCTCCGAAAACGAAGGGTCCGGCACATAAATGCGCAGGAGACATGATCCCGCATCATTTCCGTGCTGTGTAGCGAACGGGCGCGCAAGCTCTTTCTAAAAGTACTTTTACCGCCATTGAACCAGAGGGGCCATCAAGTGTTCCCTGTAGCTCTACCGATGGCTCTCGGATGATGGAGCAGCAAACCTGCTTCCTGCCGCATCAAAACAGGCCTCAAATGGGGCTATACCGTATTGCGTTGCAGCGAAGAACTGGCAAAATTGAAGCCGTCTCGTTTAGGGAACATACATGCGATTGCTTAGCGCCCGGCTAATCCTGTCTCTGGTCATCGGCGTCACCCTGGTTTCACTGTGCTCTTCTGGGTATGAGGTATGGGCGGGAAAGCGCAATCTTCGGGCAGATCTGCAACGACGCGCGGAAGTTTTAGCGGAGAGCCTCGCTGGCAATGTAGAGCGCGACCTGGAAAAGGGAGCGACCCAGACCCTGCGAAGAACCGTGCAGCGTTTCGCCAATCGTGAGAACTTGATGGGTCTGGCAGTATACGACCCTCAAGGACACACCATAGCTGAGAGCCGTGAGTTGGTTCCCCGAATGGGAGAGCCGCCACCAGTCGTATTACAAGTCCTCAAAGATAAACATGAAGCGGACGTATTCCAACGTCTAAACGACCATCCTGTACACATTGTCGTTCTCCCGCTTTATAGCCAGGACAAATTCTTGGGCACATTGGCGATTGTGCACGATGCAGAATACATTCGTGCGGAAATTCTTCGCATCTGGCGCGAAACATTTCTGAGCGCACTGGCGCACGTTGTACTCATCGTGCTGATCACGTTGCTAATTGTCCGCTGGAGCATAGAAGGGCCGATTGCGCGCACCGCCCATTGGATGCGAGCCTTACGCACCGGCCGAATGCCTTCTTCGCGAATCGGCGTGCCGGACCTTGAGTTGTTCCGTCCGTTGGCACGGGAGGTCGCCACATTTGCGCTGAGCCTCAACAGCGCCCGTTCGGCCGCAGAACGGGAGGCGAGGCTGAGGGCTGCAGGCCAGTCGCAGTGGACGGCGGAACGGTTGATGGCGGATCTACAGAATCGCGTTGGCGTGGGGCGCCTTTTCGTGGTCTCAAATCGTGAGCCCTACTTGCACATGCGCCGCGGGAAATCTGTGGAGGTAGTTGTACCGGCGAGCGGCATGGTTACGGCGTTGGAGCCCGTGCTTTGCGCCAGTAATGGAACCTGGATCGCCCACGGCAGCGGTAGCGCGGACCGAGAGTGCGTTGATCGTCACAATCGATTACGTGTGCCCCCGCAGGATCCGCACTATACGCTTCGACGTATTTGGCTCTCGAAAGAAGAGGAGGAAGGCTACTATTACGGCTTCTCAAATGAAGGGTTGTGGCCGCTGTGCCATATCGCGCACACCCGCCCAATTTTTCGCGCCAACGATTGGAAACAATATCAGGCGGTGAACCGCAAATTTGCAGATGCGTTGTTGCAGGAAATGAAAGATGTTGAGAAACCCATTGTTCTGGTGCAGGACTACCATTTCGCCTTGCTGCCGAGAATGATCAAGCAAAAGCGGCCTGATGCGAGGGTAGCGATCTTCTGGCACATACCGTGGCCGAATCCGGAAGCGTTCGGAATTTGTCCGTGGCAACGGGAGTTGGTAGAAGGTTTGCTGGGAGCGGACCTGATAGGGTTCCACATCCAGGCCCATTGCAATAATTTTCTGGAAACAGCCGACCGGGTCCTCGAATCGAGAATCGACTGGGAACATTTGACGGTCCAGCGACTCGGTCACAAAACGACTGTGCATCCCTTTCCCATCAGTGTAGAAGTTCCCGATACGGCTGCTCAGGAGGGAGACGAATCTGCTTACGAGGCGCGATCGAGTTTACTCAAGAGCTTGGACGTGGAAGCGCTCTTTCTCGGCGTTGGAGTGGATCGTCTGGACTATACGAAAGGAATCCTGGAGCGCTTTCTGTCGATTGAGCGATTCCTGGAGAAATATCCGCGATATCAAGGTCAATTTACGTTCGTGCAAATTGGGGCGCCAAGCCGGAGCCACCTGAAGCGCTACCACGATCTGGAAGCGGAAATTGAAGCGGAAGCGAGCCGCATTAACTGGCGCTTTCAAAGGGAAAAGTGGAAGCCGATCATTTTGCTTCATCGACAGCACAGTCATAAGGAAATCCAGCCGTACTACAAAGCCGCAGATCTATGCCTGGTCACCTCTCTGCACGATGGCATGAATCTGGTTGCAAAGGAATTTGTAGCAGCTCGAGCCGATGAGAGTGGCGTTCTGATATTGAGTATTTTTACGGGCGCTGCCAGGGAATTGCGCGATGCGCTGCAAGTGAATCCGTATGATATTGATCAGACGGCGGAAGCCATTCGCGCCGCACTGGAGATGGAGCCCGAAGAAAAACAAACCCGCATGCGACAGATGCGGCGCACGCTTATCGAACATAATATTTTCGAATGGGCAGGAAATCTCATTACCGAGCTTTCTGAGCTGCGTCTTGATCCTGACCAGAATGCCCCCGAAAAAACGGACGTAGATCGCAGGAAGAACAACATCGATACGCGGGCAGCGTAATGTGCGAAGCCCGGCTATCCCACAGTTCGTGTGAATTTCCTAAACTCGGAGCTAAGTTCTGCCGCTAGACAAAAAGGGTGAAACGACGGCTTATTACCGCCGTTCACCCTTCCAAGCAGAATGCTTTAGGAAAATTCACCTGCTTTGCCGACGAGGAATCTGGCTCTCCTCGTCTTCAGACTCCGCTGAATCTGGAACCCGTTGTGGGGGTTTCGAGGATGTTTCTGCGCGATCGGGNNNTTTAGCTTTGCCCCAGGCGTTCTGAACTTTGCCTTCAGCTTGTTTCGCTGCGCCCGATGCCTGCTTCTTGGGGTCGTCCGTCCATTCCCCGACCTGGCGTTCTACGCGTCCTGCCACGTCCTTTTCCTTTCCTTTAGCTCGATCTTTGTTCATGAGGTTCTCCTTGGAATATACGAGCTTCTCTGTTTCATTCGGAACTCGAGCAATGGGATGTAGAAGGCACGCGGAGGGTTTGTCGCGGTTTTGTGCAGACCGCTGGTGGGCTGCCTAATATCTCAGGCGACGCTCCGGCCTTGAATAATGCGGACCAGAACGACGATTACTGCGATGACGAGCAGTATGTGTATTAGACCGCCGAGGGTGTAGGAACTAACCATCCCAAGCAGCCAAAGAATCAATAGCAGAGCGACGATAGTCCAAAGCATTGCGGATCATCCTTTTTGCAAATGCATTTACTTTGAACAAACTGTGCTGAGGCTACGCAGGAAGAGTGAGGGGATGAATCCAGTAAACACTTTAGTTCGCGGGGCGAGTTCCCATTAGACGCAGCAAAGATCAGTTGCGGGGGGCAGAAGCCTGGAATTTAAAATACCTGGACAATTCCGTTCCTCACCGCATAGCGGGTCAGATCGGCGACCGAATGGAGACCTAATTTACGCATCAGATTCGTGCGATGAGTCTCCGCGGTTTTAACGCTCAGATTCAGAGCGACTGCGACTTCCTTGCTAGTCTTTCCCTCGGCCAGCAACTGAATGACTTCGCGCTCGCGGCCGGTCAGAACATCGCCGCTCTCCTCTTGATGTCTGTGGTGCTGCTCCGGTCGATTGTCGCGGTCGAGAAATCCTTCTAATACCATGCGGCTGACTCGGGTTGTGAAGAAGGTTCTGTGCAGCTGCAAGGCCTCGACGGCGGCGACTAAGTCCCGCCCTGCGTCTGATTTGAGCAGGAATCCGCGCGCGCCGGCGCGCAATACTTCCCGCACCACCTGATCGGAATCCTGCATGGTGAGAATCAGAATGGCAGTCTCGGGCGAGGATGCCAAAATCTGCCGGGCAGCTTCCAACCCGTTCAGGTTGGGCATGCCAATATCGAGCAGGATTATTTGAGGTCTGAGGGTAGCGGCAAGTTCAACTGCTTCGCGGCCGTCCCGAGCCTCCCCGCAGACTTCCCAGCCCGGGTGGCTCTCAAGCAGCGCACAGATACCGCGGCGCGCAACCTCATGATCGTCCGCAATCAGGATTCGAAGCAATCTTACCTCCCAGACAGAAGGCCTGTCTCAAGGCTGGCGCTCACATCTAACATTCAGCTAAATGCGTCAGAAGTTCTTTAAAGGAAGCACAAACCATGCCAAACCTGTATTCGCCTGAATCTAAATAATTTGATTGCGGATTGTTATTCGAGCTCGTGTAAGTTTTTCCGGGCAGGCCTGGATCAAGACACTTACTTATAGCAACTCATCGTTTATTTTCGGATACAGGATTTGCTGTAGAAGTAGATTTGGACGGCCGATCCATGCGCGCTCTCGCTTTAAAACACCTGTGCGGTTCCGCTCGAATTTGCATCAAAAAGTTGCACGGAGGCTCGCTTAATGCGTTTAACACTTTCTTTTCTCCGCTCAGGAATAGTCACCATAGCAATCGCATTCATCGTCTGCGTGAGCACATTTGCGCAGAACTCAGGACAGAATCCCGATGCTGGCCCTCCGAGGACTCCCACTCCTCCGCCGTCAGTACAGAAGCAGGATGAGGCGGGGCAGCAGCCCGCTGGTGCCAATCAGCAGGCGCCGATCATGCCCGATACCAGCGCTAATGACCCGGGCAGATTCGTCTTTAAAAAGCAGGTGCAGGAAGTAGTGCTTCACGCCACGGTCGTGGACGAGGCAGGGCATCTGGTGACCGGGCTCGACCGCAGTGCTTTCTCGGTCTTCGTGAATGGGGTACCGCAGTCGATTACATCTTTCCGGCGCGAGGATGTCCCCGTCGCGATGGGAATTGTCGTTGATAATTCCGGCTCGATGAGGGACAAGCGGGATCGAGTGAATCAGGCAGTGCTCAACCTCATCCGCGCAAGTAATCCGCAGGATGAAATTTTCGTAGTGAACTTCGGCCAGACGCCTTATCTGGACCAGGATTTCACCTCTAATGTCAATCTCCTGCAGGCGGCGCTACATCAGGTCTCAACTAAAGGAAGCACGGCTCTGTATGACGCCGTAGTGGCATCTGCAATCCACCTGCAAAACAATCCCCGCCTTACGAAGAAGGTCCTGCTTGTGATAACTGATGGGCAGGACAATATGAGCCGCGAAACGTTGCAGGAGGCGATCAGGAAATTGCAGCCCAACAAAGGCGAGACACTCTACGCGATCGGATTGACGGATGAGGGGCTGACGCGCAGCGGACGCGATGCACTGCAGAATCTGGCATCGAGCACCGGGGGCGTGGCGTTCTTTCCCCAGGATCTCGAGGACGTAAACACGATCACGCGCGCTGTGGCGCACGACATTCGCAGCCAGTACACCCTGGCATTCAAGCCCCCTGGGAATGGTCCCCAGAATGGTTATCAGGCAATTCGAGTCGAAGCCAAGGGAACAAACCACACCCGGCTGGTGGTACGAACGCGGACGGGATACTACCCGGGCGAGACGGTGCGTTGATTCGCAGCAGAAATTAGTTTTCAATCCATCCGTTATGCGGCCGTCGGACCCGCGGGAGTCTTCGGGGGCGGAGGGGGAAGTTCGATTTGGATCAAGTTGTTCTTGATGGCATAAACCACAAGATCGCGGATGGAGTGAAAGCTCAATTTTCGCATGATATTGCTGCGATGCGTTTCCACCGTCTTGGTGCTTAAGTTCAGCAGGGAAGCTACTTCTTTCGAACTGTTGCCTTCAGCCAGCAATTGCGTGATCTCGCGCTCCCGCGCTGTCAGCGTTGGCAGCTTCGGTGCTTCGTTTCGAGAAATGGTTTGACCTTTTTCCAGGAATCCAGCCAGCACCAGATCGTTCACGCGCGGTGTGAAGAACATGCGTTTATTCTGCAGTGCCTCAACGGCGGACACTAAGTCTCGCGCAGCGTCAGATTTCAGCACGAAACCGCGGGCTCCGGCGTCCAGAGCCTCACGGATGACCTGATCAGAATCCGTGATGGTGAGCACGATGACCTTGAAATAAGCTGGCGCGTAGTATCCAAGCCATTGAGGTTAGGCATGCCGATGTCGACGATTACCACGTCGGGATTCAATTCCAGAGCTTTCTCAATCGCTTCGCGGCCATCGCTCGCTTCACCACAGACTTCCCATCCCTCATGCCGTTCCAGGAGTGCGCGCAGTCCGCGGCGCACTATTTCGTGATCATCAGCTAACAAGATTCTTAATTTCATAATTTGCTCCCACGTTCAAAGAAATGGACCGCCATGGCCTATCTATCGCATAGCTGCTGCATCGCGTCCATTAAGTGCCGTAAAGATTCTGTGCTGACTTACTGCCTCGACCGCGGCCAACAGATCTCGTGCGGCATTGGACTTCACAACATATCCCCGGGCTCCTGCGTCCAGGGCTTCGCGCATCATTTGCGGAGAATCATGCTGAGTAACAAAAAGAATCTCAAGCTGAGGATATTGTCTCCGTAGGACCCGACATGCTTCCAAGCCATTCATTCTTGGCATGGTTACATCCAGTACCATCACGTCCGGATTGAGGTCCTTGGCTTTTTCAACGGCCTCGGCTCCGTCTGATGCTTCTCCAATAACTTCCCAGCCGGAACGCCCCTCCAAAAGACTTTTCAGCCCCTGCCGTACGACTGGATGGTCATCGACCAGCAATATGCGGATTGTCATGCAGTTCCATTCCTCTTTTGGGGGCTCGATCAGATGATTCGGCACATTTTATCCCAGCTCGGCTCAGCCCACATCAAATGCCCGACCGATAGTAAAGGCCACAGGCCCTAGCGGTGCGGACGCACCCTTAGAGGCGTTCCGCAGAGAGTACCGTTGTCGTTGGGTACGGTCCAATACAGGGAATCCTGTATTTGCATCAATGTTGTTTTACAAGCCCACGACAAAATGGCGACTAACTCACCGAAACCGGTGGAAAATACGTTTGATTGCTCAGCAAAACTTGAACCGCCTCGACCACCGATCCTATATCTTGTTTAGCGCAGGCACCCCGAACGCCTGCTAAACGTGCAGCTTCGGCCAGCTGTTTCGAAAGATGAAGCGTGACCATCAGAATCGGAATCTTCGGGAAAAGTTCACAAATCTGCTTGGCGACATCTACGCCATTCAGGTCAGGCATTTGATAGTCCAACAGGATCAAATCCGGCGGCGCCTCGAGCACCTTGTGCAGAGCCTCGGCACCAGTTCGCGCTTCGCCGCACACTTGCCACGAGGTCTGTTGCTCAAGAATGGCTCGCAAATAGTGGCGTACCGAAGGATTGTCATCGACCAGCAGAATGCGAACCATGCGAACACCTCCCAGCCGGGCGGATCCCGGTCCGAATTGCCTGGCTCAGATACGACGGTCTTCGCATGAAAGCTCCCTTATGGGAACGCGACAGAGTTACATGGCCGCAAAATGTTCTTTTCAGGGGTTAGTACTCTAGTAAACATAAGCTGCGCCACCGATTGGCACCATCGAGTGAAGCCTGTAGATAAAGTAACGGGCCGATTACCCTAATAGGCACCTACCAAATTCCTTTGTCGCTGCCGGTAATTTTCTGCTCGAGCGCCGCAGCGGTCGCCAATCCAGGCAATAAACTGAGACGGAAACTATTCCGGAGTTCTCCCTTTCGCAGGAGAGTCATCAATTCGGCCGCATACAAGTTGAGCGAGTGCGGCATGATTGAGACGCGAAGAAAATCGCGACGAAAACGAACCTGATTCGTACCAAACTTCGCCGATTCTGTGACTAGGGGGACGAGAGGAACGCAGCTGCCGCGATACGCCTGAACGTACTCCGAAATGATCGTCAAGTACGTGGCGATGCCCTCCCAGAGTCCGGCGGCTGAGCCCAAAGAATGCAGGTAACTGAAGTCGACCAGTCGAAGATCCAGAAGCCGGGCGTTATCTACGATATCGCACAAACGGATGTAGAAATGGCGGTACATGCGTTGCAGAGTACTGATAACGATGCGGTCTTCGGGTGCTGGCACTCGAAAAACATGTCCCTGAACATGTGCCCTACAGGTGTGGGCAGCCAGCGAGCGAGTGATAGCGGTCTGCTCGCCAGTTTGTCCCAGACGTCCGGCATGTACCTCCACCAATTCGGGCAATCCCGGCACAATGAAGTTCCATTTGTTGGCCAGTCGGTCTCCCCAACTGCGGTCTGCGAGCTTGGCGTTGAAATGGGTGCTCATGATTTCAACGACTTTTGCGGCGTCTGCGTCTGTATAAAGATCGAGATCACTGCCCAGGTCGGGCCAATGATCGAGAGACTTAATTACCGTAATCGCGCAACCGCCATTTTCCAGAGCAGTACAGATTTGCTGCAAAAAATTCAAAGCATGGTCGATGCGCTCGGTTTCCTGCCGCATCGTGGTTGCGGTCCACTCGGCAGCTTCAACGTTCCCGGCAGCCTCAAGAAGCCGCTGCAAGGGCCCGAAGGAGCGCATGATGACATGGTTCGTCATTGCAAGAGCGGCGAGAGCCTCAAGATCGTGCGGCGTGAGGTTGGAGATGAGATCGCCTGTGTTATCGGAGCAGGTGCCAACTGCATTCGCATGGCTTTCCGCTTGCGTCGGAGCTTTAGAACCTAGCAAAAGCTGAGACAACAACTGAAGATTTCTGGTCGAGTCGCGGACATGCTCCATGAAGGTACCCCATTCAGTCAGGTATGAGACAGCGCGGAATTGGATGTGAAAAGCTTGGCCGCGGTTGTAATTTCGGCGGGGCTCATCACTCTGAGCCCGCCGCCGAAGCTGTGCCCTGCGCACACTTAGCGAAATTTAGCCTTTCGATCGCGGTGCCTTCCTCGTAGTCATTCCAGGTTTCGATCATCACGAAAGGCAGCGGATGGGCGGCGTCGAAATATTGGTTATAGAGATGAAGCGTATCCTCGAATGTTTTCCCACAACGGCTCTGCATATGGCGGTTCAGGCCCCACTTCGCGGCAGAATCGTCGAAGCCCGGCCAGGCGCCCCCCACAATAATTTTGTCGGAGTGTTTGTTTCTCATGGTTCTATAGAAATCGTTCAGATACTGCTCTCCCCAATTGCTTCCATCGGGCGTCCAGCCCTTCTGGCCTGGCTGCACCCATGCATATAAACCTGCGAAGTCAGCGGCAAACTGCGGTGGCGGTTCGTCCTTGTAGAAGAAAATCGGGGACGCTTCCCATCCGCGACAGTGTTCGACGATGCGGTTCCAATCCGCATGCCCATGCTTGGGAAAAATTAAGATCATTGGATGGCCTTGGTACGTGAGATATGCGGCCCGATGGGGAGCCTCCGGTCCGATATATGCTTTATAGGCTTTGTCCAAAGCAGCCAAAGCTTCATCGGTGGCCTGTCCATCGTCATCTTCGGCCTCGTTATAAAGCAGCGCCACTTGGAAATGGTTCTCCTCCGCAGCTTCTTGCATTAACGCGAAATTGTGGTCGGAAAAGGGACGAGTGTCGCCGTACCAGTCGACAACAAATGCCGAAATGCCGGCATGGCGCGCCTGTTGAATCTGGTGGCGAAGGACGGCAGGATCGTTGCTGGAATAGCCCACGTCGATGTGGACATGGTCACCAAACCATGGCATGTAAACGGCGAGCAATTTCGGCCAGGAATTAGGAGCTTGCGGGTTCGGCTGCAGGGCGCGATGAATGCCGGGCGTGGTACAACCACTGCCCGCCATAAAACAGACGATCGCCAGAGCTAACAGCTTTTTCGACAAAAGAGGACTCCATGTCTTCCACCAGTTGATGACAAATTAGATGCGATGCGGGCAGTGTCGGTTGGCGGGGGGGAAGCCTTAGAAGCTGGGGACACTCTGCAGTTGGCGCACGACCCAGCGGTCGGCAGCAGGGGTCATGAGCACGACGTAATGAACGGTGACATGCTCGTTCTGTACAGCCTTGCTGCCATCGAGAATCTGTAAATCGTAATCGACGGTATCGTGCAACTCGATCAGGTCACCCTCAGGAGCATAGAAGATAGCTTCTACTTTGTGGTTCTGATTCAGATAACGGGAGCTCAGGCCATTGCGTCTTTGGCTTGCGACTGCGTCATTCAGCCATGAGTTCGCCGTGCCGGCAAACAGGCCGCTCAAGAAGGCTGTGGAATTCGCCTGCATGGCGTGATCAATGTTCACCCACGCAAATTTGTAGTCGCGAAGAATGCTGCGCTGGGTTAGGGGCTCAACCGCACGCGGACTCGCCTTGCTGGTATTCAGCGAAACCTGGGGAGTATCCGCGGCGACCGAATAAGATGGCACAAGGGCTATGATCATCGCGACCACCACCCAGCTGACCTTTCTGCCGAGTTGATCTTTGTCGCACATCATACCGGCGCTCCCTACTCTCCCCCACCCAGACGCAACTCATTGCCCATTACGACCCCTGAGGCGGCAGAGATCACAACATTGCCGCGGCCAAGCATCTGAGCGCGCGCGATCCCCTTTTTGATGGGCGCGTCCACGGTGTCGGTTCCCTGCGCATCTTTCGCAGTGAAGGTGACGATGGTGCCGTCGGGCACAGGATTTCCAGTGCAGTCGCGGACCGGCTCAGTCTCGACAATGAAACCCTTATCGTTACGTTGTCCCTTAATTCGCAAGCTGCAGGGATCGGAAGCCACCTGCTGCACCACACGACGTGCAGAGACGTCACCAATATTGGCCGTCAATTGAAGGGCTCCAGCCGATCGGCCAGAATTCGTGTGAAACCAGGCAATCCCGTGCTGCGTCGACACGCGATGGGTGACTGGAGCCGAACCAGCGGTGGCCCATTGAAACTCAACATCGCCCGGTGCAAGGACGAGATTGTGAAATTCGTCGAATGGCACTGCCACTCCGTTCACAACATCGTTCTGGGCAACCGGAGCCCGCGACGGATGTACAAGGAATGCCAGCTTGGCAGGCCTCGCAGGAGACACAAAGAAATCAACACTGTGGCAAGTCCCCGCACAAACTATGGCGGTATATTTTCCCGCGCTCTGCAAGTCTTTGGGGGCCAAGGAAATGTCTTCCCCAAGATGCACGTCCCGCTTCAATGCCACGCTTGGTCCCACGAGATAGAAGGTCGCGCTACCCGAGCCTGTCGTTGCAATCGAAGCCGCAGTTCCCGCAACTGGTGCTGAGGGTGCACGCAGATCGGCTTCCTGC
>QIAK01000382.1:14485-15017 GCA_003225515.1 Acidobacteriota bacterium
GAAAATTTTGCACCTTTCCTGCCACTGTTTTCGGGATCTCGACCGCGAAAGCCTCAGACTCCTGCGGTAGCAATGCCCTCTGAACGTAACCATCGGAGACCCACACGACCTTGCCATTGTTGTCATAAAAGCTGGCAATGACGTGCGGAATATTCACTGTTTCTCCGCTCTGATTCAAAAGGTCACCGTGCAGCACGGTTCGACCCTGCGCGTCCGTGTCCATTTTCTGATTCATCACGCCTATCACAGGGTCGGACGAAGCTGGAACGAGCGTCGCTTTGACGTCCATGTGCACGTTCTTCACTTTGCTCAGGCTCACATGAGGAAAATCGATGCGATAAGGTGAAACCTGCTTGGGCAGCAGTACATGAATAATCTTGTCAAAGCTGCTCTCGTCATCGATCGCGCTTCCAGCGGCGTCGATCAGGGTCGCATTGACGTTCACAAATGCCGGAATGGTGTCTTCATTGACCACTTCGCCCATTACGACAGCGCCTTCGGCAGAGTCCACGGCGTTCATGGAAACGATCCG
>QIAK01000161.1:0-8536 GCA_003225515.1 Acidobacteriota bacterium
AACTCAAGGGCGCGGGCCTGATTCGCAGTGAAGAAGCCTTCGTCCTATGGCATTACATCCACCACAAGCGATCGCTTAAAGCTGGAGAATATCTGTTCGATAAGCCCGCAAACATTATTGACATTCAGAAGCGCCTGCGCCGCGGGGACGTCTACTTCCATACCGTCGTCGTGCCGGAAGGCTTTACCATGTTTGACATTGCGCGAGCCGTTGAGGCCGCGGGCCTCGGGCCGGCCGACGAGTTCCTCAAAGTAGCGCAGTCCGATACGGCGTTAATTGCCGACATCGCCCCCGGCGCCCATTCCCTCGAAGGATACCTTTTTCCCGAAACCTACGAATTCTCCCGCATGATGAGCATGCATGACATGGCCGCCGCCATGGTTAAGCAATTCCGCCAGGTCGCGCACGAAATCCAACTGATCCAGTCGACCGGCGACTCCAAAAAAGCAAGTTTGAATGTTGGGAGATCAAAAAACTCAGGGACTAAAGCGAAATTGAGAGTTGTCACCGACCAGCCTGAGGGCGCGCCTCAATCGGCAGCGCCGAACAGTAGCAATAGCATTAACAACACCGGGGATGTGCACCGCACGGTTATCATGGCCTCCATCGTCGAGAAAGAAACCGCTGTCGCCGAAGAACGCCCGCTCGTTGCGAGTGTCTACTACAACCGCCTTGCCAAGAATATTGCTCTCGACGCGGACCCAAGCATTATCTACGCGGAACTCCTGGCGGGAACCTATCAAGGCGCACTGCACCACGCGGACATGCAATTCAAATCGCCCTACAACACGTATCGAAATGCCGGCCTGCCACCCGGCCCCATCGGCAATCCCGGACGCAGCGCTCTCGAAGCGGCCATGCACCCCGCCCAAACCGATTACTACTATTTCGTAGCCGACGCCCAAGGCCATCACCGCTTCGCCCGCACCGTGGAAGAGCACAACAGGAATGTGGGGGCCTACCGTAAGGCGATGCGCGGGCGCTAGCCGGCTTCCGGCTTTCGGCTTCTGGATGCTCTTGCAGAACCTTAGGCCGCCGACGCGGCAGGGCGAACCGATCGGATCAATCCGTTAATCATTTGTCCGATTCGGGCAGTTTCACGTTGTAGAGCGTTGCAGTCTTCTGGCTTTGAAAAGCCCAACTGCTCCGCCAGTGCGAGCTGAGTCTCGATCTCGAACAATGATCCTCGGGAATGGCAAAGGAACTGTATCAATGGAATAGCTGCCCTATTCCGATCCGGAAGCCGGAAGCCGAGAGCCGGAAGCCGAAAGCCGATTTTCCATCCATCCTTGCAAAATCAAAACTGCCGCCATCCGATCAACCGCCTTGCCCCGCTTCTCGATCGATAACTCCGTTTCCCGCAAGAAACGATTCGCTTCGGCCGACGTGAGACGCTCATCCCACAGGTGAACCGGTAAGTCGAATTTTTTTCGTAATTCCTCGGCGAAGTCGCGCATTTTCCCCGATTGCGTTCCCTCCGCCCCGCTCATGCGCAGCGGCAGCCCGACCACAATCTCCTTCACCTTGTACTTACGAATTACCCGCGCCAAATATTCAAAGTCGTGACGCTTGTTCCTTCGCTGCAAGGTTTCCAGCCCTTGCGCTGTGATTCCCAGCGGGTCCGAGACCGCGAGTCCAATCCTCCGCGATCCAACGTCGAGACCCAGCACCCGTCCTGCGGGAATAACCCGGGCACTCTGGTGTTCCGGGCCGTCGTCCCACCGCTCTTCTGGAATGCCGCCCCTCCGGTCCGTATTCACGGCCTGATTATATGCGGCACTCACACATCAACAGGGTTTTCCGAGCAGGAAGCCCAAGAAAGGCGCCCTCAGGCGCTCATCCGCGGCCAAATGCGCAATTCCTGACGAGGGTGCTGAAGTCCACGCAAAGCCGCCCTCGCCTTGCTTTCACCCCGGCCGGAGAGTAGCATAGTAGAAGGATTATTGGACCTTCTCCCCTCGAACCCTTCGCCTTTCCGGGTGCTAAACATGAATGGTACCGACTTGAATTTCCACATCGGCGACAAGGTTGTCTATCCCAATCATGGAGTTGGGGTTATTGAACAGATCAGCAGCCGGTCGGTGGGCCCCACAGTCGAGAGGTTCTACCTCTTGAACATCAAAGCCAGCAGCCTGAAAGTGATGGTCCCCTGTCAAAATGCCGGCAGTGTGGGATTGCGACGCGTGGTCAGGAACGGCGAAATCCAGAAAGTTCTCGACGCCCTCTCCGTTAACGAAAACGGAAGCAACGGCGACTGGAAAGACCGCTTTAAGGAAAACTCTGAGCGCATGCGTACCGGATCGCTCCTTGAGGTGGCCAGCGTCCTGAAGAGCCTTATCGCCCTGCATCAGGCCAAGCCTCTTTCTTTTCGCGAGAAGAAAATGCTCGAACGCGCCCGCTATCTCCTGGTAAGCGAACTGGCCATGGCCCGCAACTGCGAAGAATCCAAAGTTGAAGAGATCCTCACGCTCGCCCTCGCCAAGTGCAAGCTGCGCTTCCCCGAAGCCTCAGAATTCCAGGCCTAGCTCTCGCAGCAATTGCGCGCCCGCTCCAGCAGAAGATTTCGCTCCCGCACATTGCGCGTTATGGACGCTGCCCGTTCGAATTCCGCGCGAGCTTCGACCGTCCTCCCAAGTTTCTTCAGCAGGTCGCCGCGCACGCTGGGCAGCAGATGATAGTTCTGTAGCGCCGGATTGCTCTCCAGGAGATTCACTAACTCCAGCCCCGCCGCCGGACCGCGCGCCATCCCCACGGCGACAGCGCGGTTCAACTCCACGACTGGCGACGGCGCGACCTCCGCCAGTTCCCCGTACAATGCCGCGATACGGGACCAATTCGTCTCCTCGGCCGTCTTGGCCCGAGCATGACAAGCCGCGATCGCCGCCTGAATCGCGTACACGCCCCGCGTTCCGCCAAGCTTCGCCACCCGCTCCAGCGCCGCCAGCCCTCGATGTATGAGCAATCCGTCCCATTGCGCGCGATTCTGATCCAAGAGCAGAATCGGCTCCCCCGAGGCACTCACTCGCGCTTTGGCACGCGAAGCCTGAATCTCCATCAGTGCCACTAACCCATGCACCTCCGGCTCATTTGGTACCAGTCCCGCGAGAATGCGTCCGAGCCGCAACGCCTCCTCGCACAATGCGGGTCTCAGCCAATCATCCCCCGCAGTCGCGGAGTATCCCTCGTTGAAAACGAGGTAGATGACCTGCAGTACCGACGATAATCGTGCCGTGAATTCCGGACCCTGCGGAACCTCGAATGGAATCCGCGCTTCGGTAAGAGTGCGCTTCGCCCGAACGATCCGCTGGGCAATCGTCGCTTCCGCGACAAGGTAGGCTCGCGCGATCTCGTCGGTAGTGAGCCCGCCAAGCAGTCGTAGCGTGAGCGCGACTCTCGAATCCGTTGCGAGCACCGGATGGCATGCGATGAACACCAGCCGCAGCATGTCATCGCCGATGTGATCATCCATGGCAGCCGCCAGATTGGGCACCACCATCTCCCGCTGCGCCACCTCGCGGCCGAGGTCTTCATGCTTGCGGTCGATCAGCGTGCCCCGGCGCAGGAAATCGATTGCACGATGTTTGGCAGTGCCCATGAGCCAGGCTCCAGGATTCTCCGGAATTCCCGACTCCGGCCACTGTTCAAGGGCAGCCACCAGCGCGTCTTGCGCGAGTTCTTCCGCCACGCCCACATCGCGGACGATGCGAGTCAGCCCGGCAATCACCCGAGCCGACTCGATCTTCCAAACTGTTTCAATCGCGCGATGTGTCTCGGTAGCACCCACAGCTCCGATCACACCATGTTCATGACTTCAGCGCAACCGCCTCAGCTTCTTGACAAGGAATTTGCCCCGGCCCACTGACTTCATACAACTGGCGCAGCTCGCACTCGCCCTCTCCCGCCACTTTGAGGAATTTCCGAGCCAGCTCAATCGCCTCTGCCTTGGAATCCGCCTTCAGGATCGCGAACCCGCCGACCACTTCTTTGGTCTCAGCGAAGGGCCCGTCAGTCACGCTCAGTTTGTCGCCGGATCGGCGAACTCGTGCTCCAAGGCTTGTGGGCAAGCAACCTTCCGTCGAAAGCAGCCAACCCGCCTTCATGCCTTCCTCAATCAGTTTTCCCATGGTCGACATTTCTTCCTGGGTGGGAGGGCTGTTCCTCTCAGGTGTCTTGTAGATACTTAGAAATCGCATTGTCATCTCCTTGAATTAATTTCAGGATTTGAGCCGGCTTCGCTGCCGAATCCGGTCTCAATTTTCTCGCTCATTACTTCGTCGAATCAGGAATCCCGAATTCGACACGATTCACAAAAATATTCCCTATTTCTTCTGCGCTAGCTGCTCGCGTAACCGCTGCTCTCGTTCCTTCAGTTCCGGGGTAAGATTTTCTCCGAAATCCGTCGCCTCAAACACCGAGCGGATCTCGACCTCTATTCCGCCATCGAACGGAGCCCGCTTCAGCCACTCGACCGCCTCATCCATGGACCGCACCTGCCAGATCCAGTAGCCGGCGATTAGTTCTTTGGTCTCGGTGAAGGGACCATCGATCACAGTCCGCTTGTCTCCTGAGAACCGCACTCGCTTGCCCTTCGAACTCGGCTGCAGCCCGTCCCCGGCCAGCATCACTCCAGCCTTGACCAGCTGTTCGTTGAATTTACCCATTTTGGTAAGGATTTCAGTGTCAGGAAGCACGCCAGCTTCGGATTCTTTGTTGGCCTTTACGATAACCATGACTCTCATAGTCTTGCTCCTATTCTAAGATTTTGAGCCGGACCGTTTCCGATGTAAATCCCGTCTCTATTGATACGTCGAATGGAGGACCGACCGATCGACATCACGGGAAAATAATTCTCTAACCTCGTAATCGGCGGTGGAATCCGGCGGAAACCCACGCCACAGCTCCGATCACACCATGTTCATGACTTCAGCGCAACCGCCTCAGCTTCTTGACAAGGAATTTGCCCCGGCCCACTGACTTCATACAACTGGCGCAGCTCGCACTCGCCCTCTCCCGCCACTTTGAGGAATTTCCGAGCCAGCTCAATCGCCTCTGCCTTGGAATCCGCCTTCAGATGGCCAAGCAGCGCCAGGAGTTCGTCAAAGCGCGCGTCCGCCAGCTTGGCAAGCGCCTCGCCGACTTGTCGATGGTCAACATGGATAACATCCCCCACGACCGCGTCGGCCTCGGCTCGACAGTCAAGATTTTCGACAATACGAAGAATGAAGAAATGAAGTACAAGCTGGTGACCAGCGAAGAATCCGACGTAGCGGCGGGAAAAATCTCCACCACCTCGCCCATCGGCCGCGCCCTACTGAATAAGAAGGTAGGGGACGAAGTGATCGTCGACTCACCCAATGGCAAACGCGAACTCGAAATCCTAAGCCTCAGCACCATCCACGAAGAGATTGAAGGCGAAGCTCCAAAAGAGGCGGAAGCGTAATGTCCGCAAGCTGGACCAGCGCCTTCGGCCGCGCCTGCGGAGTCCTGCTCGATACCATCGTCCGCTGGCTCGCCCTGTCCCGCATCAATCCCAATGTCCTCACCTTCACGGGACTCGTGGTCAATACATGGGCCGCGATCCTCTTCGGCTCCGCCAACGCCGGCAACCAGAAGCGCATGTTCATCTATGCCGGACTGGTCATCATCTTCTCCGGCTTCTTCGATCTGGTCGACGGCCAGGTCGCCCGCGCCACCAACCGCGTTACCCGCTTCGGAGCATTCTTCGACTCCGTCGTCGACCGCTACAGCGACGCCAGCCAATTCCTCGGCCTGTTAGTTTTCTACGCTCGCGGCGGACGCTTCTTCTACGTCGTCCTCGCCGCCTTTGTTATGGTCAGCGCCATCATGGTCAGCTATACCCGCGCCCGCGCCGAGTCCCTGATCGGCTCCTGCCGCGTAGGATTCATGGAACGCCCCGAACGCTTAGTCTTGGTAATCCTCGGAGCGTTATTCAACCGCATGGCCCCAGTCCTGTGGGTGATCGCAGTCCTAAGCACCATCACCGTAATCCACCGCATGCGCTACACCTGGACTCGAACCCAGGATTCTCCCACCACCATAAAAGCCGGCCAAGCCGCATAAGCAAAACGGGAAGGGCACGACTTCAGTCGTGCCGATAGCGTCCACAAATTAACAACCTCAGGATTCCGAGCGAAGCGAGGAATCTCGGTGTCCCCTAGCGCCACCACCGCTCAAGCCCGCGCACGACCGGGAAGGGCACGACTTCAGTCGTGCCAATAGCGATCACGAATAAATAACCTTGTGATTCCGAGCGAAGCGAGGAATCTGCTTAACGCGAGAACATGCATGATTCGTGCTAAGACTGGCGCCTGTTTCAGATTTTCTGAACCGGGAATTCGGGCTCTCCGACTCGGCCCACGTTTTGCTCGGCGAAGTTGCGGACTCTTTCCTGAGCTGCCTGCAATTCAGCCTGACAGCGCTCCATCTCGACTGCAGAGTTGTCTACCGGCACCGTGAATTGTTTGCTCATGCAGAGCAAAGCCCGGGAAAACGGTTTCGGGATCATGGCTCGGTCCCAGGAACGCAGGCGCCAGGGTTTTTCTGCGGCGATGTGAAATGCGACTAACGGCAGCCCCGTCTTACTCCCCAGCAACACCGGCCCGGGCTTGGCGATGTGCGCAGGTCCGCGGGGACCGTCGCTAGTGAACGCCACTGTGTTGCCTTGCTCCAGGTGACGCCGGGATCCCAGGAAGGCGCGAATCGCACCTTTGCTGCTCGAGCCCTTTATAGGCACGTACTTAAATTTCGAGATGATTCGCCCGGTAAATTCGCCGTCAAAGCTATGGCTGCTGATAACGCCGATCTTCTGGTCGCGGAACACGTAGGTGGAAACAAAAATTCATTCGGGCCAGAAGCACAAAATCAGTGGATGAGAGCGCAGGTCGCTTGGGCCGCCTTCCTCGATTCGAACGGAGTAGCGTAGTGTTCTGCCAATTAGACGAATGCTGATGTATCCGAGCCATGTAATAAGCCACAGCATTACCCGTTCGCGGCGGGTGAATCGGAGCTTATGGCGATCCTGCGCGGGACCGGCCGGTGCCGTGGTTGCAGTGCTCACTTCGACATTGTACCGGGACTGAAAAAAGGCTAACGACAGAGTCACAGAGGAGCATAGACAAAAGAAAGCAGCAGCTCACCCCAAAGGACACCAAGGGACACGAAGGAAGACACAAAGGAAGGACGTCACATCAACTTTCTTGAGGGAACAAAAACTAGCATTCCAGGTAGGCTTCGACCCATTCTTTGATTCGCAAACGGCGATCGTCCTGGGCGTCGAAGCGGACCCCAAAGATGTTCTTTGACTTCCAGGCAATAGTGCCCTTGACCCAGATGCGAGCCAGCGTCAAGAGCGCGAAGGAAACCTCGACCGCGGCCCCGATGTTAAGGTCTTCCGAACTCTTCAGAGACATACCACCTGAGCTGATTTCCTTGCTGGTGGCGGTGAAGCGACGGCCATCGCCGGAGACAATGGAAACCTCGGTGATCACCGGAACACGAACATATCGGCGAAATTCGTGCAGCACCAACATCTGGGTGGCGCGCACAAATTTCAGCGCTGTGGGACGCTCGACCGGCTCATTGAAGACAGCGTTAATGCCATATTTCGAGAATCGCATGGCGTCCTGAACTGTGCCTCCGACTCCGTAGATCACCATGCGGGTGTTGGATGGCGAGCTGCGAACAGCCTCCATGACAGCGTGGGCTGAAGGATCGAGCTTCACTACACAGGCTTCAAATTTTTCCTTCAATAGGCGCCCGGTCGCAGTGGACGCCATGGCCACAGTTTCAATTCCGAACTGACGGAAACAATCCGTCAAAATGGCTCGTGCAGGTTCTTTAACGTCGACCAAAGCGGCTCGGGCAGCGGCTTTCCGGAGAGGAGGAATAGGCGGTAGAGCACTTACAAGGGCCTTGTCCATAGAGTTGATTGATCTCGTGCCTGAAGTTTCATTGTGGCTTGCAAGCTTTGATTTGGCAAAGGCTTAGAAGGGCTAGAACCGGGTACAGAAGTGCTATTACCGAGGTTGCACTGGTGGGCACTGAAATTGCGACACAGCCGGAAGGGAATGAAAAAACGGGTGATCCGTTGTGGCTTATTGTGTCCAGCGGCGGAACAGCAACGCTCCATTGGTGCCGCCGAAGCCGAATGAATTCGACATCGCGTACTCAAGATTCGTCTTGCGGGAGTGCAAAGGAACGTAATCCAGATCGCAGCCTTCGTCGGGGTGCTCCAAGTTGGCGGTCGGTGGCAGCACTTGATCGCACAGGGCTAAAACGGTGATGCCGGCCTCCAGGCCTCCAGCGCCACCGAGAAGATGGCCAGTCATGGACTTGGTAGAGCTCACGGCCAGCTTGTAGGCGTGATCACCGAAGGCTCGCTTGATGGCTACAGTTTCCAGCCTGTCGCCAAGGTCCGTGGAAGTCCCATGCGCATTTACGTAGCCAACCTGCTCGGGCTGCACCTTGGCATCAGCCAGCGTGTTCACCATCACGCGATAGGCGCCGTCGCCCCCTT
>QIAK01000161.1:8617-9108 GCA_003225515.1 Acidobacteriota bacterium
CCCTCGCCGATAACGAACCCGTCGCGGCCGGTATCCCAGGGACGACTCGCCTTCTCGGGGTCATCGTTGCGGGTAGAAAGGGCACGCATGGCGGCGAACCCGCCCACACCCATAGGCGTGATGGCAGCTTCTGTGCCGCCCGCGATCATCACGTCAGCATCGTTGCGGGCAATAATTTTGAACGCATCGCCTACTGAATGAGCGCTCGAGGTGCAAGCGGTGCAGGTGGCCTCGTTAGGTCCTTTGGCGTTATAGCGAATGCTGACGTGTCCGGCAGCCAGGTTAACGATGGCCGCGGGAATAAAGAAAGGTGAAATCTTGCGCGGCCCACCATTGAGCAAGTTCTTATGTTCCCGCTCGATGACGTCGAAACCACCGATACCTGAACCAATGTGAACACCGACGCGCGGCGAGAGCTCGGGCGTTACCTGCAAGCCCGAACACTTCATGGCTTCATCGCTGGCAGCGAGCGCCAGGTGGATGAAGCGTCC
>QIAK01000625.1 GCA_003225515.1 Acidobacteriota bacterium
TTGGTAGCGCGCAGATCGGGTGGAGGCGCGACCGCAGAATCCTGCAAGGTGGGCGAAGCGCGGCGGTCCGCCATATGAACTGCATCGGGCGGCATCACGATAGGATGATCAATTCGCGGCGCAATTCGCGTAATCTCGGCGGCTAATAACGGAGCAGCAGGGATCGCAAGCTGCGGCTTTTGCATTTTGTCGGACCAAGCCACAATGTTTGGCAATGCGATGTCGCGTTTGAGCTTGATATTGGGCGGAGTCACAATTGTTTGCGATCGGTTATCCGTCTCAGGAGGAAGAGAAATAATAGGCTGAGGGGAAAATTCGGGGTCCGCCTTGGCTGGCCGCGAGGTTCGCGCATTACGAGTATCGAGCGCTGGAAGATACTCCGTTGGCTGGTAATAAATGACGTCAGCGTGGTTGAACGCGGGCTTGGCAATGACTTTCGGCTGGAGCGCGAAGAACCGTGTGAAGCCAATCAGAAGCGCCAACCCAAGCACGTGACCGGCGCCTGATTGCAGGAACCGGTTCCAGGGCACACTCCGCGTCACGAACACGTCCGGCCAGAAAGGCGCCGGCACCGAGCGGAGCTCAAGCGGAGGAATTTGCGGCGAAACAATCAGGTCGCGCAGGTTGCCAAAGAAGACGTGCGGCCATGAAGGCAGCTCGACGAGCAACCGCGGAACCGGCGCGGGCTGCGGGATTTCGATAGAAGTCCGCACTGCTTTCATCTTATCCATTCTTAGATGCTCATAGTAGATGCGCAAACAGCCGCTCGGATAGCCGGGAGGACATCTTCTAATGTGAAATTTAAAATGCGATTCGCTCCCCTTACTTCGCGCCCCGTTACCGACAAAGCAGAGCGTTTATAATCTTGTGTTTCGGCGTTATGCCGCAATCCTGACTGCAAGGACTCACATTGCTCGATTTTCTAGGCGATTTACGACGAACTCATATGTGCGGTGTGCTGCGCGCCTCCGATGCCGGAAAACAAGCCGTGCTCATGGGATGGGTAAACAAGCGGCGCGATCACGGCAATCTGCTGTTCATCGACCTGCGCGACCGCACCGGTGTAACTCAGGTCGTCATCAACGTTGAGCGCGATGCGGCAATTCACGAAAAAGCCGGGGATCTGCGCAACGAATACGTAATTGCCGTAATTGGAAAGGTGAAGCTGCGCGAAGCCAACACGGTGAATAAGAATATGCCGACTGGCGAAGTGGAATTGGTGGCGGAGGAGCTACGCATTCTGAACGAATCGAAGCTGCCGCCATTTTTGCCGTCGGACACAGCACTTACCAATGAAGAGACGCGGCTTAAGTATCGCTATATCGATCTACGGCGCGATGTGATGCAGTTCAACATTGAGATGCGGCACAAAGTGGCGAAAGCCATCCGCGATTATCTTTCTGAGCAAGGATTTTTTGAGATCGAAACGCCTTTTATGACGCGTTCCACGCCGGAAGGGGCGCGCGATTATCTGGTGCCGAGCCGCGTGCAGCCGGGGACGTTCTATGCGTTGCCGCAATCTCCACAATTATTCAAACAGATCCTGATGATCTCCGGCTTCGACAAATATTTTCAAATCGTGCGCTGCTTCCGCGATGAAGATTTGCGCGCCGATCGCCAGCCGGAATTCACGCAAATCGATCTGGAAATGTCCTATCCGCAGGCGGAACGCGTGTGGGAAGTGGTGGAAGGGTTTCTGACCGCAGCCTTTCGTGCTGCGGGCAATGTACGACGAGGCCATCCGGCAATATGGGATCGACAAGCCGGACCTGCGGCTGCCTGCATTTGTAGACGTGCGCGACTGCTTTACGCCTGAGAATCTGCAGGAATTGGCGATCAATGCGAATCTTCCGGTGATTGCGATTCGTACGCCCAAAGTCGGCGAACTTTCGCGCAAGGAGCGCGACGACATTAAGCCCATGTTCCACGCTAAGGGCGGCGCGAAGGTGCTCGAAGATTTCAAGCGCATCGCCAACAAGTTTCCCGACGCGGCGGCAGCGATCGCGAAGAAGATCGCGATGGAAGAGGGCGATCTGGTCGTGCTTGTCGTGGGATCGGCGCAAGCGGGCCCGCAGACTGCGCTACCCACGCACCGCAAGGTCATGCCCGCGGAGCTCGCGATCTATGCGTCGGCGGGCCTGCTGCGACTGTCGTTGGCGCAGAAATATTCCGAACGGCACGGCATCTTTAAAAAGAGTGGCGACCCTGCGAAAGATTTTCGTTTCTTATGGGTCACAAATTTTCCCATGTTCGAGTGGGATGAAGGCGAGAAGCAATGGATGGCGGCGCATCATCCGTTTACGTCGCCCCACGAAGAGGATATGAGATTGCTCGAGGCAGGGGTGGAATCAGTAAACGATCCGCAATCGCCATTGAGCGCTGTGCGCGCTCTGGCTTACGACGTTGTCCTGAACGGCACAGAATTGGGCTCGGGTTCAATTCGTATTCATCGGCAGGACATTCAGAGCAAAATTTTCCGCGCGCTTGGGATGACGGAAGAGGAGGCTAAGTCGCGTTTCGGATTCTTTCTCGAAGCGCTGGAATATGGCACTCCACCCCATGGCGGGATCGCCTTGGGTCTCGATCGCATTGTGATGATTCTGGCCGGAGCGGAGAGTCTGCGCGAAGTGATTCCATTCCCCAAGACCGCGCGCGCGGTGGACTTGATGGTGGATGCGCCGACGCCCGTAGGCGAGAAGCAACTGCGCGAGTTGGGGATTCAGGTGCGAAGTAGGACATCTTCTTGATCACGGAGAGGA
>QIAK01000162.1:0-559 GCA_003225515.1 Acidobacteriota bacterium
TAGTTGGGTGCGGATCGGCGTTCTGATCAGTTCGCTGGTGACGGTGCCGATCCTGCTGTATCACGGGATTGAGAAGCCCTTAATTCGCGCGGGGATTCGAGTGGCGGAGCGTGGGCGGGAGAAGAGTGTAGCGGCTCTGCCGGCAGCGGCTTGAGTTGCTGTTAGCTGGCGCGGGGATGTAATGACCTGAGCACAAAGATCTCGAATGTATTCATCCGACGACATAGAAGTTAGTGGCATGTCACAAAAGCTCTGCACGAGGTCTACAGTCCATTCTGTAGCACCGACGCCGTGCTTGAGCCCTATACCAAAGCAGAAATCCACAAGATTTCCACAGGGCCAGGTACGCTCAAGTACAGACAAAACCTTAAGGTGAATCTACAGTGAATACAGAAAGTAACCCCTCAAAGTGGAGGCTCTATGAGTAGTACGAAGCCTCTTCCCAGAACTTGCTGGATATGCGGTAAGGCTGTGAAGTTGGAAGATTGCAAGGTGGACGAGCATGGACTCGGCGTCCACGAAGATTGCTACGTAGCGAGGATTGCGCTGGAACAACGAC
>QIAK01000162.1:594-1322 GCA_003225515.1 Acidobacteriota bacterium
GGTTGAACGTAGGCCTGTACGCGCTGTGCTCTTCACCCTTCGGGGCTTGCTCATCTTTCACTTTTCAGCTGGATCTTACGAACCGCTGAGAGTTTACGCGTCCCTCGGGACGCGTTTCTGTTTTTCGCCATATCCGCATTTGAACGCCTGTTCTCCGCAGTATCGGGAGCCCCCGCATTCTGCGTGATAAAATAGAGATTCCCATTATGGCAAGTATCCAACGCAGAAAGACCGTCACAGCCGTGGTCGGAGGCGTGCGCGTGGGCTGGGATGCACCCATCGTGGTGCAGTCCATGACCAATACCGATACCGCGGACATTCCATCGACCGTGCAGCAGGTTGCCGCCCTGGCCCGCGCGGGGTCGGAGTTGGTGCGTGTCACGGTGAACAATGACGAAGCGGCTGCGGCCGTTCCTCACATCGTCGAGCAACTCGATAAACAGGGCATCCGCGTGCCGATCATCGGCGACTTTCATTACAACGGGCACGTGCTGCTCACCAAATATCCGGAATGCGCGCGAGATCTTGCGAAGTACCGTATCAATCCCGGCAATGCCAGCATCGGAAAGACCGGCGATTCGAATTTCCGCACCATGATTGAAGTGGCGGTGAAATATCAGAAGCCGGTGCGAATCGGAGTCAATTGGGGATCGCTCGACCAGGCATTGCTGACGCGCATGATGGACGAGAACTCGCGGATGGATGAGCCGAAAGATGCGCGCGAAGTG
>QIAK01000162.1:1364-1989 GCA_003225515.1 Acidobacteriota bacterium
GATTGCGCGCCGACCAGATTATTCTGAGCGCGAAGGTAAGCGGCGTGCAGGATTTAATTGATGTCTATCGTGCGCTGGCGGCACGCTGCGAATATCCGCTGCATTTGGGGTTAACCGAAGCGGGCATGGGCGCAAAAGGCGTGGTCGCATCGAGCGCGGCTATGGGAGTGGTTCTGCAGGAAGGCATTGGCGATACGATTCGTGTTTCGCTGACGCCGGCGCCGAATGGCGACCGCACAGAAGAAGTCCGGGTGGCGCAGCAGATTTTGCAGTCGATGGGCATTCGCAGCTTCACGCCCCAGGTTACGGCGTGTCCGGGCTGCGGACGCACGACCAGCACTTTCTTTCAGGAGATGGCCGAGCAGATTCAGTCTTATCTGCGCGAGCAGATGCCAGCATGGAAGGGGCGCTACGTCGGCGTTGAAGAGATGAAGCTCGCAGTAATGGGCTGCGTCGTCAACGGGCCCGGAGAATCGAAGCACGCCAACATCGGCATTTCATTGCCGGGCACATTCGAAGAACCCAAGGCGCCGGTATATGTAGATGGACGCCTATTCACTACGCTGAAAGGCGATCGCATCGTACCGGAGTTTATCGACATACTCGACACCTATGTCGATTCGCA
>QIAK01000162.1:2006-7108 GCA_003225515.1 Acidobacteriota bacterium
CGCCTTTCGATTGGCGCGATGGACTACAACTTCCGAGTAAATGAGTAACGCTTCTAAGGTGTTTTACCCGCTTGACCCCTTGAATCGAGCATTGTAGGCTCTTTAAGCCTTCCCCCTCTGGAGGCAAGTTGTACCGTCTATCTATACTCAACAGTACCATCGTCCTGGTCGGCGTGTCCCTGGGTTCGAGCTTTTTCGCGAATACGGTTTCGGCGCAAGGTGTCGGCTGCCCGACCACTGCCGGAAACAACGTTTGCCTCACGACGTATCAGGGCAGAGCGACTCGACTCGGTTATAACCCCAACGAGGCCACACTCACGCAAGCGGCCATCACTGCGACGACGGGCGCGAAGTTTCATAAGCAATATTCTGTGGCTGTGAACGGCGCAATCTATGCGCAACCCCTGGTGCTTCCCAATGTCGTGATGAACGGGATTACTTACGCCGATGTCGTGTATGTGGCCACGGAACAGGATTGGGTATACGCGATCGATGGCGCCACGGGAAACGTTCTCTGGTCGACTAATCTCGCCCCCAGCGGCTATATGTTCGATCAAGCTTCGGACTTGAAATGTTCCAACATTCTGCCTGATCCCGGCGACATTGGAGTTACGGGCACGCCGGTAATTGACATCAGCGGAAACAAGGGCGAGCAAACCATCACCAGTGGAGTGCTTTATGTCGTCGCCAAATTGAAGACCACGACCACTCCCTACAGCTACAAACAAACTCTGTATGCGTTGAGCGTGATCAATGGCGGAAACGGGGTCAGCGCCACCCAGCCCTATGCCTCCATTGATATCGGGGGAACGTTCAACAAGATTTCGTTCTCGCAGGGCGTGATCGGAAACGTCCCACCGTATTCGCTGACTCAAAATCAGCGAAGCGCTCTGCTTGCGGTGCCGGTCGCCGGCCAGAGTCCGCAGATCGTGATTGCCTGGGGCGGAAACTGCGATCGCGTGAACTTCCCCTACAACGGCTGGGTGATGTCGTACCAGTTGAACTCGACGCAGAGTGCGCTGACCCAAACGGCCATTTGGGCGACGGTTCCGGCGAAGCACACCTATGAGGGCGGAATCTGGGGCGGCGGCTCCGGGCCTGCGGCGGACGGCAGTGGACACATTTTTCTCGCGACTGGAAATGGGGATTCCAGCGTCAACGTGAGTACGCCTCCGAACGACGCGCCGACATCGTGCACGACCGTGCCGTGCGACTATGGGAATTCCATCCTGGAATTGCAAATCTCCGGTTCTACATTCTCGGTATTGGATTTCTTTACGGCATATGACTGGGTCAATCGGAATAACAAAAACTATGACGTCGGTTCCGGCGGACTCATGCTGTTGCCCGCGCAATCCGGCGGGAACCCGAAAAACCTGCTTGTACAAGCAGGCAAGGAAGGCACGATTTTTCTTGCGCAGACCTCCGGAGTCGGCTCGTTGGGCGGATTCACGGGGAACGGCGTCTCCGATGCAACCGTACAGTCATTGAAGCAGGTGCTTTGCTATAACACCGCCGCGGAATGCGGAGTTACCGGCGGAGGGGCTTGGTGGGCCACTACATCAGGCGGTGGAGGATCGACCGGTTATGCGTATTTTGCCGGCACGAACATGCCGCTCATGCAGTTCCAGTTCTATCCCAATGGAAGCACCTGCACCAACAGCGGCACGCTTGCCGGATTCTGCACGACTCCGACTGCTCAGACAACTTTTGCTTTTGGCTGGCCGGGACCTAATCCCACGATCTCGGCACCCAGCGGCTCGTCGTCCCAGGCGATTGTCTGGGCCGTCGATTCCCGTAGAGCTGCGAGCAAAGGTCCCGCTGCGCTTTGGGCTTTCGACGCAACCACGCTGAACTGCCTTTATACGACGAACCAGCAAACGTCGGCCGGCACCTGCACCGTGATAGCCCCGTCCACGGATGTTCCCGCTGGGATCGCGGTAAAGTTCGTGGTCCCGAGTGTGGCAAATGGAAAGTTGTACGTCGGGACAACGGGGGACACAAGTACGACACAGGGATATCTGAATATTTACGGAATCAGTTAGGGAAAGACGCGGGCGGCGAAGCGGGTGAAGTCCACGACCTGCGCCGTCCGGCGCATATTTAACGCCCCACCACAATCGACTCGCGTTCCTGCGCTTTAGTTGTAACCGCACAGCAGCATCAGCCGCGTTGCAAGACCTCCGAAATCAATAGGCCCGATGAGGGACACTCTTTCGTCCGCGGCTGCGCTTATTGTCCTGTCAGCAGGAAGACGGGACTTTGTGGCGGAGGAATTGGGACGGCCTTACCGTTATCGGTCGTGTTGGAGACGTCGCCGGTTGTGCCCGGAAAGCTGCATACAAATGTTGAGGGCGACAGGCCTGCGCTGAGAACAGTTAATGTAAGTCCATTCAGCGCCGCTCCCGCACTTGAGGTCATCCCTGAAATCGCGATCTTCTGTCCGGCGATAAAGCCGTTCGCGCCCGTGAAGGTAATCACATTAGAGGCGATTTGGAATGCGCTGATTGTAGCAACGGTGCTGCAAGTCGCGGTGGCACAAGCTCCGAACGGCGGGACGATGTTGGTCACCAGCGTGTCGGGAGCATTGCTTCCGGTAGCGACTGTGTTGGTTGTGGTGGTGATATCTGCGATGGAGCCGGCATCGCAGATGCTGACGTAGACGTGACTGCCGTCGGCAGCAGCGGTGGTGAACATGCGGAACCGGGCATGATTCGACGTATCTGGCGCGTAAGTTGCGTCGGCTACGCACGATGCGACCGGAGGAACGGCAAACTGCGAGGCCGCAAACTGTGGAGAGGTAAGCAAAGGAATCGATGGCGAAACCGGCAGCGAAGAAGTCGCCGCCTTGACCGTCATGGCTGGCGCGTCGAAGACGGTCAGCATGGGAACGATGCAAGTGGCAGAGCTCCCGATGATTGGGTCTGAGCAGTTCACCTGATTCTGATAGCTGGCCACGTAGAAACGAGAGCCGTCGGGCAGCGCCGCTACCGATACTGGGGAACATCCGTTGGGACACGGCGCGTTCGGGCCTGCGGTCAAGTCAATGGCTTTCAGCAGCGTCGGCGTATCATTCGGCGTACTTCCCAGGTCAACGCCACCGGTAGCGGAAAATACATAAACTGTGCTGGTGGCGGGATTCGTCACGTAAATCCTGTTCAGGTGGGGATCATACAAAATGAAATTCGCTCCAGCGCCAACCGAGAGATTCGTCTGGCTGGGCAGCACGGTATTAGACACGGTATCGATCGGTACGAGTTTGCCGTCGCCTTGTGTAAGAACGTAAACACGCTGGTTGTCCGCACGCGCCACTGCCCAGACTGGAGTGCTACCCACCGGAATCGTTGCCATGGTTGAAAGATCAGTGGGAGAAAGGTTGATTACCGTGTTGTTGCCCTGGTTGACTACATAAAGATTCTGCGAATTGGGTGTCTCCGCCATCGCAACCGGACGGGAACCAGGAGTGAGGTACGCAATAGTGCCGATTGTGCCCTGCGTAATATTCAGCACGCCGACTGAGTCCGTGCTGGAAAGATTGCAGTGCGCCCCGTTTTCTTCTCCGAAGTTGGCCACGTAGACTGAGTTAGTTTGTGACGTTGATACAAAATCAGGAAAGTATCGGCAAAAAAGTGGTACGGGAACGGTCGCAGTTCCTCCCGAAGCAGCGCTGAGGCCAATGACGGAATTTACATACTGAATCGTGTTCCCGCTGACCGATGAGATTGGAAAACTCCCGTCGTAGGCAGTAGGGTTTGGAGGATTTCCTGATATCACCACGCCAGAGACGACGATCAGAGTTCCAACTTGGGCATTGATGAGAGGAGCGCTGCCGGTCATGGTGACTACATTCCCGGATTCGCTGACGCTCAGAATGCCGGACGCTTGATTCGCACCGACGTTAGGAAGAGGAAACGACGTGACCGTGCCCAGTCCAGTTGCGCTCGAACTGGCTGCGGCTGGAAAGAATGCGGTGACGACGTCGGCATCCCCTTGATAAAAGCTACCCGCGCTGGCTACGAAAACCCGTGAGTGGTTGGAAAGAATGGCGGCATGGGTGGGATTGACTCCCATATTGGCTTCGCCGATATTCGAATCCCCTGAGACGTCGATCTGGAGCGCAGTGCCGGGATTGAACGGCGCATTGGCGCTGATGCCGAACACAGCGTGGAAGTTCGCTGGATTGGGCGGAGTGGTGTTCACTGGAATAACAACCGGACGATAGACCTGACCACAAGAAAGTTCGAGCAAAGTGGCCAGCGCGATCGCCGCTATCCAGCCCACACGTCGGAAACTCATCGGCACCCCGAGGAAAACATTTTAGTTCGCATGAATTTAGGACAGAATCGAGTATTGTAACGATTGTGCAGCGTCCGCGCTAGGTCGGTAACCGTGTTCAGCTCACAGGGATGCTGGGCAGACATTACAGGATGCCTGGGGAATACTGGAGGGGCCGACGCTTCCTCAGCTCTGCGGAGCGGAAGCTCCACATGCTGGGGCTATGACCTGCGCCCTAACGCCTGCGGGATTTGGCTCTCGCTGCTGGTTCCTCGGTCTTGATCGTGGCTGCGGGCTTTTTCTTGCCTTCCATCTGGGCCAGGCTTTGCTTCAGGGCGGCCATGAGATCCACGACCGGAGCGAGTTTCTTTGGCTTTTCGACAGCAGCTACTTCTCCGCCTTCGAGCTTGGCTTCGATCAGCTTCTTCAAATTTTCCTGGAACGTATCTTTGTACTTCTCGGGATCCCACTCATCGGCCAGGGCTTCGATTAACTGGTGCGCAACTTTCACTTCGGCTTCTTTCAACTCGACATCGGGAGCACCGAAGCCTTCCACCTTGCGAACTTCTTCAGCGTAGTACATGGTGTGCAGCATCATGCCGCCTTCATGCGGACGCAGGAAGACGGTGTACTCGCGATTGTGCATGGTGATCTTGGCAATGGCCACGTACTCACTCTCTTCGAGAGCCTTGGTCAACAACGCGTAAGGGCGCCGGCCGGCTTCTTCCGGCATCATGTAGTAGGAAGATTCGAAGTAGACGGGATCGACCTCGCTGGTCTTCACGAATTCGAGAATCTCCATGGTTTTGGCTGTCTGCGGCTCGATC
>QIAK01000162.1:7149-7346 GCA_003225515.1 Acidobacteriota bacterium
GCCCTTCACGATGTCGGCGCGATCGACCGGGACACCTTCCGCTTGGCAGATGTATTGCTGCTTCAGCCGTGACTTATCGGTGCGATGCAGCATGTTGAAAGAAATACCGCTGCTGCGCGCACCGGAAAAAAGACGCACTGGCATTGAAATCAAACCGAAAGTTAAATGTCCCGACCAAACTGAAGATGGCATCGTTC
>QIAK01000626.1 GCA_003225515.1 Acidobacteriota bacterium
ATTCGGCTTTTTTCAGGGCATCAATATTCTTTTCACTGTTTGGGCCGATCGCGACGCCGTTCATGCCAAAGCTGATTAAGCCTTTGACCTTTCCGGCATACATTCCGTCCCACAGCTCAACCCATGAATATTTCCGGTCAATCTTGGGTAGATAGTTGAAGGCCCAGTCATTCTCCTTTTTGGCGGCATCACCGTACATTGCCTTCATAAAAGAAACGGCAAATTTCGGCGTGTTTGACCAGTAATTGAAGGAGTCCCACTCTTTCGGCTTGGAAGGTTTGGGCGTAATGCGGGTAATGTAGGTCTGGAAATCCGTATCCGACGGGTTGGGAACTTTGAGATAACCGGGCAGAATATCGAACACGCCGGCAAGATCTGTTGCGCCCTGAATGTTGGAATGACCGCGGAGGGCGTTTACGCCGCCGCCAGCTCGTCCCACATTGCCCAGCAAAAGCTGAGTCATGGCTGCTGTGCGGATGATCTGAGAACCAAATGTGTGCTGGGTCCAGCCCACGGAGTAAATTATGGTGCCGACCTTCTTCATGTCTCCATCTTTGCGGACGGAGGTGTACATGTCCCAGGCCTTATTCAGCTTCTCCGTCGGAATTCCAGTGATGCTCGAAACCATTTCCGGCGTGTAGCGCGAGAAATGCTTCTTCATCAACTGGAAAATGCAACGAGGATGCTCAAGCGAGAGATCGTAGGCTGTATTCCCCGGCAATGCTGGAGATGCAGGAGCGCCGGTGGTACCTTTTGCGCCTACTGGGCCTTGCGCCTGATATCCCTGTCCGGCTCCGCCGTTGGGGCCAGCGGCCTTGGATGAAGGATTGGCGGGAGCCGCT
>QIAK01000163.1:0-222 GCA_003225515.1 Acidobacteriota bacterium
AACGGAGTCGTCGACAAATGTTCGCAGCCGCGCCTACGCCGACTTCCGCCATGCTGACCACGCCGTCTACCCCTCCGTATTCCGTCACCGCTCTCGTCAACCCTTCGCAGTCGGTCAGGTCAATCGGCAATCCGTGATCGGCTTCTTTCAAGCCCGGTGCTTGGGGATTCTTGTCGGCAACCAGAGTCGTAAACCCCGCCTCGCGGGCCGAACGAATTGAGG
>QIAK01000163.1:253-5104 GCA_003225515.1 Acidobacteriota bacterium
AATATTCAACAGTCTAACTGGCACTCGTGCCGGTTAATTGTGGCGCGACCCTTAGCCGGTTGATCTCGGTCTGCACCCGTCGCACGCGCTCTGCTTCCTGCTCACGGTAACGAAAACGGACGCCGCCCTGGCCATCGCACACGCCAATCACTCGCGTCGGATGATGCACACTGTCCACGATCACGTCGCCATCTTTTCCCATGGCGCCCCCGGCTACGACGGGTACTCCGTCCAGAGTCTCCCAGCCCAGAGCCTCTCGTGTTTCCATCAACGATTCATGCGCGGCGGAGAGGCTTCCAGTCAACGCCGGCCAGATATTGACTCTCAGCAGCAGGCATCCCCGGCGTTGCGCTTCGGCGATTCCGTCGGGCAGAATCGTTCCTATACCGGCGTCCACTACATAAGTCGTCCGCAATAACCGCTTAGTGAATCGTTCACCGAACCAGGGCGTTCCCGATGGCCAGACGATCACCACGCTCGCGCGACCTAAGGCAGCGAAACCGGCGCCGGATTCCGCCGTCATGACGGAAAGCTTCAGTTCGCTCCCATCGAGTGAGAGCGACCGCAGATTGTCGAGCGATGGCGTATTGCGAGTCTGGTCCGGGTCCGGCAGCAGTGCAACGCGTGCGCCACGCTCGGCAAATCTCATGGCAAGGAAACGGCTGCGAGGATGGTCGCCCGCGATCACAATTTCCGAATCATTCAAAGCTTCATGCAGCAGCCGAACCACCTGGTCTTCCACGGCTTCGACCCAAACGCGGCTGTCCAGGTACGTGAGCAGGACCGTCTTCTTCAGCGTGGCCTCGGCGGTTTCGGCAGGCTTCGTTGGCCCGAATGGTTTTCGATCAACGTCGAGCAATAGCACATCCGTTCTGCCGTCAACCGCATGCAGCAAGGTGTTCAGGTGCTGATCGCTGGTGAGCGTTACGGATCCAACGACGTGCGACTGCGTGGAATGGATGTTGCCAGATACGAGAAAATCATCGAGTGGCTTCTCTCCCGTGACTACATTCAATGCGGAGAACTTTCCCGCTTTGACTGCACGGGCGCGCAGTTCCTTCAGCAGCACGTCCAAAGCTTCCGCGGAAGTTTTCTCCGTGCCCGATTCCACACGGAACGCGGGAATTGAAAGCACGCGAGGCATCTTAAGGCTCGCCAGCTCATGACTCAGGCGCTCCAGCACTTCATCCGGCGCTGAAACCTGATCTTCCTGACAGAGACGCACGATCAGGTCGCGCACATCGATCTGGTGCTTGCGAGCGTAGCCCTGCACCTTACCAGTGAAGGAAGAATGAAACTTAGCAAGGCCGCCGGTCACAGCCATTGGGTCCACGCCGCGTTTCCCGAGCAAAGGCTGGATCAGTCCTTGGCCCACGTCCATAGCGGCATTGAGGTCGATGTGCGCCATGGCCCCGCGGCGCTGAAGAATCGCCACTAACACTTCGGTGACGGTGTTGCCTGCAGAGCGTCCCATGCCCTGCAGTGAAGAGTCGACCAGCACCGCCCCTTCTTCAATCGCACGCAATGTATTGGCCATGGCTAGCGAAAGATTGTCGTGGCCGTGATAACCGAGAGGGGACGCGCTCTCCGCCCTGGCCGCACGCAGGTAAGCAGCCACGGAGTCAGGGTCCATGCTGCCTGCAGAATCGACCAGGCAGGCGATATCTGCGCCCCACCGGTGCACCTTGGCCACCACGGCGCCGAACTCTGCCGGAGAAACCGCATAGGACTTCATTGCGTTATACGAAACGATGAGACCCAACTCTTTTGCCAGCGCGATGTACGGCTCGGCCAGCGTAGCCTCAGTCACGTTGGTACCGATGCGGAGGAACGACATTCCATGGTTCGCGGCAACCCGAATATCTCCCTCGCGGCCAATTCCGGGGATGAAGAACATTCCCCACTTCGCGCGCGTGAGAGCCTGGGATGCGGCCTCCATATATTCCTCGTCAGTCGCTGCAGCCATTCCTCTTCCCGACTGCGAAGCGTTCAGACCGAGGCCGTGACCAATTTCGATCCAGCGAAAGCCGACAGTCTCAAGAGCCGCGGCAATTGTGGCAGTATCTTCCGCCGTGAACTGGAAATCGATAAGGTACGACCCGTCACGGAGGGTGACTTCAAGAATCTCGGGAACTTGTTCGAATGTAGCCATGACCAGTCTTAGCGCAGCTTTGCTGCGAGACAGCCTTATCGCGATAACTTATCGCGACATAGCAGTCGGTGTTCTGTTCGCAACCGCCTTCTTCACCGCCGCAGCAACTTCCGCGACTGCCTGGGCCGATAGTTCAGGATACAGCGGTAGCGAAAGGACCTGCCGCGACGCTGCTTCGGCATGCGGAAAATCGCCTCGGCCATAACCGAGATCGGCATATGCCGGCTGTAAATGCACCGGAACCGGATAATGAATCCCCGTCTCGATTCCTTCTGCCAGCAGCGATGACTGCATGCCGCCGCGATCTTCGGTCCGCAACGTGTACACGTGATATACATGCCGGCCCCATGGCATCTCGGTCGGTCTTTCCACGCCGGAGCCCGCCAGATGCTGGTTGTAGAGGCTCACTACTGCGCGGCGCGCCTCGGTCCAGCGCTCCAGATGGCGGAGTTTCACCCTCAGGATCGCGCCCTGAAAGGCTTCCATCCGGTAGTTGAATCCATGCAGCGCGTGATGATACTTGCGATCCTGCCCCCAATCGCGCAGCATGCGGACCGTCTGCGCATACTCGGGACTATTCGTGGTTAGAGCACCGCCTTCGCCGTACGCTCCCAGGTTTTTACCAGGATAAAAACTGAAACAGGCTAGATCTCCGATGCTGCCCACTGGGCGGCCTTTATATTTCGCTCCGTGCGCTTGTGCGGCGTCTTCGATGACAACCAATCCGTGCCGCCGCGCGATTTCCATAATCGGGTCCATGTCGGCCGCTTGACCGTAAAGATGTATGGGAAGGATCGCCTTGGTGCGTGGCGTGATCGCAGCCTCAATCGCGGCCGGATCCATGGTGAAGGAACGCGGATCGATATCCACCAGAATAGGGCGTGCGCCGGCATAAATGATTGCGGCAATGCTGGCTACGAAGGTAAACGGCACTGTGATCACTTCATCGCCCGGCCCCACACCCGCGGCCAGCAGCGCCAGATGCAAGGCACTGGTGCCGGAATTCAGGGCGATACATTCGGCGGTGCCGCAGTATGCCGCGAAATCCTGTTCGAAACCCGCCACTTCAGGGCCCAGGACGAATTGGCAGCTCTCTAAAACGCGAGCGATCGCGGTATCAATCTCAGGCTTGATGCTTTGGTACTGGGCTTTCAAGTCGAGGTATGGAACTCTAATGTTGGCCATGAATCTTATTTTACTCGCGAGGCTACGCGGTCGCTTCCAGCGTGGTCAGCCGTAATTCCACCGGGCGCCCATGCTGGGCCATCGACTGAGACGCAGCCTGCAAAATTTCCACCACCCGGAGTCCTGCTGCGCCGCCGGTCATGGGTTCCTCTTGCTGCTGAATACAGCGCAGGAAGTGGTCGATTTCGCAGCGCAGCGCCTCGGTTCCATCAATCTGCGGAGCGAGCATGTCACCCGTACGATAGCCGACCATCAATTGGTACATCTTTTCCGGATTGTGATGATTGTTCAGCGTGATCCCCTTGTCGTACACCTTGATCTTTTCGCTCTGCTCCAGATCATCGTAAACAATCATCTTGCGGCTGGCGCCAATGAGCGTGCGCCGCAGTTTGACCGGTGCGAGCCAGTTGGCGTGAATATGCGCAATTTGATTGCCTTCAAAGAACAGTGTGAGGTATGCGATGTTCTCCGTGCCACCGGGAACATGGTTCAGTCCGGTCGCCGAGACGGCACAGGGCCGGAACGGCAACACATAATCCATGATCGAGAGATCGTGTACCGCAAGATCCCACAATACGTTTACATCGTGCTGAAACAATCCAAGGTTTACTCGGACAGAATCGTAGTAATAGATTTCACCTAAGCTTCCGCTGTCGACGAGTTCGCGAATCTTGCGGACAGCACCCGTGTAAACGAATGTGTGGTCAACCATCAGCACGCGATTTCGGTTCTGCGCGAGGTCAATGAGGTGCTGCACTTGATCGGTGTTTGAAGCCAGAGGCTTTTCTACCAGGACATGCTTGCCTTGTTGTAACGCGAGTAGGGCCAGATCGTAGTGCGTGGAAACGGGAGTGGCGATCGCTACCGCGTCGATGGCAGGATCCTCAATCAACTCGCGAAAATTCTGGGTAGTCCTGATCGTAGGATAGCGGCTGCTGACCCTGGCCAGCCTCTCGGCTCGCAAATCACTGACACAGGCTACTTCTGCGCCCGTTGCCTCAAAGCAATTCCGAACCAGGTTAGGACCCCAATACCCGTACCCGATCACGCCAATACGAATCAAAAATTCCTCCCTGTCAAACTGCGATTACGTCGTCTGTTTCCGCGGTACCGCTCGCGCAATTCGCGCTGGAACGCCCTTCGCGATCTGATCTCCGGGCACATCGCGCGTCACTACCGCACCAGCGCCGATCAGCGCGCCCTCTCCAATGGTTATGCCCGCTAGGATGACCGCGCCGCTTCCGATCGAGGCTCCCCGCTTCACTCGGGTTGGCACAACCTGCCAGTCAGCTTCCGTTTGCAGGCGACCATTTTCGGTGGCTCGCGGGTACAGATCGTTAATGAACATCACCCCATGACCCACGAATACGTCATCTTCGATGGTTACGCCTTCGCAAATGAAGGTGTGGGACGAAATTTTGCAGCGCTTCCCAATCAATGCATTTTTCTGGATTTCGACGAAGGCTCCGACCTTGGTTTCGTCGCCAACTGTGCAGCCATAAAGATTGACCAGA
>QIAK01000164.1:0-4661 GCA_003225515.1 Acidobacteriota bacterium
AGTGGCAGAACTGCAGCACCCTTACCCTTCAGCCTCACTGAGCGGAGAGGGGTTGGAGGGTGGGGTCGCCGCGGTCAGCCGTCATCAGGGATGTATTCTGCTGCGTCTCTTCTGTCTGCGCTTTGTTGGGGTATGACACGCCGCAGGCAACGTCCCTACGCAGTCCCTCATCCGATAAAATAGACAATATGACATCGGTCCCCGCTCGTTTTCTGATTTGTATAACCCTGCTGGCTTGTGCGGTTTTGCCCGTGTACGCCCAAGAGGGTCCCCTCGAGAACATCCCACCCAAAGACACTGCGCCAGAGGACATCATCAAGCGCTTCGCGGCCAAGGAGACGGAGTTTGCTAAGGCGCGCGACCAGTACACCTACCGCCAGGACGTGAAGGTGCAGACGCTGGATGGGTCGACCGTCACCGGGGAGTACAAAGAAGTATTCGATGTGATGTTCAATGACCAGGGCAAGCGCATCGAGAACGTCGTGTTTGCGCCGCAGTCATCGCTCGAGGCCGGCGGAATTTCGATGGACCAGGGAGACTTTGAAGATATCCGGCATCGCCTGCCCTTTGTGCTGACCGAGTCCGACCTCCCGGAATACAACATTCTCTATGTGGGGCAGCAGCAGGAAGACGAAGTCCACTGCTATGTCTTCGACATCGCTCCCAAGCAGATTGAGGGCAAGAAACGCTATTTTCAGGGGCGCATCTGGGTCGATGATCACGATTTCCAGATTGTGAAGACCTACGGCAAGAGCGTGCCGGACATCCGCAAGCATCACGGCAACGAAGAAAATCTGTATCCCAAGTTCACCACCTGGCGGCAGCAGATCGACGGCCAGTATTGGTTCCCCGTTTATACCCGAGCGGACGACGAACTGCATTTCAAGCTGCAGGACGTACATATCCGCGAAATCGTGAAATACGAAGACTACAAGCGCTTCGGAGCCAAGAGCACGATCCTGTACGAAGGCAAAGAAATTCCCAAAGGCGAGAAACCGCCGGATCAGAAGAAGCCGGATCAACAAAACGCGCCGCAGAAATAGGCCGTCAATATCAGCTTTCAGATCTAACGAGGTTCCTCGCTTCGCTCTGAGTGAGGCAGGCTGAGTGTAGATCTTTCCGAGAGCTGACGGCTGAGAGCTGACACCTCAGTAGAACAGATACTTCCGCCACTTATCGTCAGACCTGCCCATCAGCCGCATAATATGGCGACTGGTGTGGAGATTGAAAGCGCGAGGCTCGCGCATTAGCTTCATGCCGGCTTCTGCGGGGAACTGGTTGCCCTTGCGACGATTGCAGCCATGGCAGCAGGCTACAAGATTTTCCCAGGTGGACGAGCCTCCGCGGGAGCGCGGAATCACGTGGTCGAGGGTCAATTCGCTCGAAGGCAGCACGGTGGCGCAATACTGGCAGCTGTTGCGATCACGCAGCAGGATATTCTTTCGCGAGAGTGCGCGGCTCTGATGCGGAATGCGGCGGTACTCCAGCAGTCGGATTACTGACGGGAGGCGCATCGCAACCCGAGCCGAGTGCAGGAAATGTCCATTCTCTTCTTCGGTCATGGCAACGCCCTTGAGCACCAGCACGAGCGCCCGGCGTGCGGCGCAGACGTTGATGGGCTCGTAAGACGCATTCAACACGAGGACCGGCGCCAACAGAGCGTGCCCGTCACCGGGGCGATGCGCCGCCGCAGCCGAGAACAGCCCGGCGGTGTGCCGGGAGCCTCCATCGTGATCCATCCTCAGTGACATAACCGAATCCAAACTTCTAAATTCTTCAGGCCCGAATTTCCTTTTTACGCTCGCACCCCGACCGCTTCAGTACTTTCAGCTGTAACAGTCTCGCCATAATTAGATGCTAATTTCAGCGTCCGCGCCACCGTTGCAACCCAAACCTGCGACGCCCCGGCGCGGCGGAGCACGCGAGCACATTCGGTCGAGGTGGTGCCGGTCGTGTAAACGTCATCGACTAGAAGCACGTCCCGTCCAGTGATTTCCGCGGCCCGCGCCACAGCGAAGGCCCCGCGCAAATTCTCGCGGCGCTGATGGCTGGTCAGTCCGATCTGCGAATGCGTGTCGCGGGTGCGGAGCAGAACATCTGTCAACAACTGCAGGCGTTCGCGACCGGGATAAAACTTCAGCGCAGCCCGCGTCATCATTTCCGCCTGATTGAATGTGCGCTGGCGGCGCTTGGACTTGTAAAGCGGCACGGGAATGACCACGATGCGGCTCTCATCGAAGAGGCCAGCCGGGCCGAACGAAGTCTCTAGTTCAGTGATCGCCTCGGCCAGCATGCGCCCGAGAACGTTCGCCGCAGGTCGAACGCCGTTGTATTTCAGCAGATGAATCAACTCGCGCAGGCCGCCGTCATAACTTCCGTATGCCACCGCCCTGGAAAAGGGACGATCAACACGGCGGCAAACCGGACATCGCCGGAGTCCGTCGGAATCCACTTCTGCATATGACGAAAGCACCCGCTCGCCGCAAATAGAACAAACCTTCCCTCGAATCGAATGGATGCTTTCCAGGCAATCGAAACACACGGGAAGCCGTGAGATATTCAGCAGAGGCTCGCCGCAAATGCGGCAGTCGGATGGAACCAGAACCGAGAAGAGACTTTCCGCAGCGCGTTTCAGCCAGATTCGTCCAGGGGCGGACGACTTATTTCGCAACAACCGATTCCGCGAAACAATAGGAGGGCTCACTACTCCGACGGTGGCACGGCCCGCCCGGATTAGGTCCTCACTACTGCTGAAGACGGCCTCCTCGTCACTCCGCGGCAGGAATCCAGCCGCGGCTACTCATTCCTACGTGCTCTAGCAGTATAGCGGCGATGCCGCCCACTAAGCAACGTTGCGGTGGGAAGTTGCCGGCTGTTTGGTCGGAATGATCCTCGGCGTCTCGGAAAGCCGGTCGCGCACCGAAGTGAAGATCAGCCGGTAATCCCGCCGGAAACACTCCCCGCAACGGACGGGCTGTAGGAGAAATAGCGGAAGAATAAAGCGCTCCGTAAATGTGCGCCGCCGGGAGCGAAAGCCTACTTCACTGGCACAATCGCGGCAACGATACGGCGCGGCCAACGGGCGATCAGGGGAGTCGTTCATATAAAGACCTCAGGAAGACGTAACGACGAAGGGCGAACGACAGATTGCGCTCATTTTATACCAACCACGGATGCCAAAGCTAGATGCAAAACATCCGGATTACGCCCACTTGTGCTCGATCTTTGGCGGACTCTGCAATGTCTGTATCACGACACAGTACTGTTCGGTCTTTGCACGCAAGGCGTTCCGTTGCTCCTCAGTGGCTTGGGGCGCTCGGACGTCGAAAATCACGCGGATGCTCTGAAATCCGACCGGCGCCTCTCTCGATAAGCCGAGGGTTCCTTGCAAGTCGAGATCGCCCTCGACCGTTACTTCAATGGCCTCAGTGGGAATGCCCATCGCGGCGGCTACCATCTGGCAGGTGATCTGGGCACAGGCGGCCAGAGCTCCCAATAACAAGTCTCCGGAGCAGGCCCCGGTACCAGCTCCTCCAACGCCTTGGTGCGCTTGAGCGTTATAGATTGCGCGTCCCAAGTCGACCGAACAAGAGATGGGAGCGTCAGTCTGCGTGCCGCGGGCCCGCAAAGTGATTCGGGAACTCGCTGGATCCTGACGATAGAGGTCTTTAAGAGGACGCTGCAGAGAACGAACATCCATGAATTCTCTCCCTAAAATCTGGGTTATTATAAACCTCACTACTGGTGCTGCTGCCGCAGGGCTGCAGTTAGCAAAGCCAAATTCACAAGCAAATTGCGCAGCAGCGGGAAGTCAATTCCTGCGGCCATTTGCAAAACATCGAGGTCCATGAGTTCGCCGCCTACGCCAATTCCAGCCGTGTTCAATCTGTCTCCGGGGACGCGTTTCGGAATCTACGAAATTTTACAGCGACTCGGCGCCGGCGGGATGGGCGAGGTGTATCGCGCCCGAGACACCCGCCTGGAACGGGAAGTCGCAATCAAAACTCTTTCGCTGGAGCGCTGTTCTCAACCGGAAGCATTGGCGCGTTTCGAGCAGGAGGCCCGCTCCGCGTGCGCGCTGAATCATCCGAACATCGTCACAATATACGAACTCGGGCACACCGACGGCACGCGTTACATTGCGATGGAGTTGGTGCATGGGGAAACACTCCGCGAAATGCTCGTCACCGGGCCAGTACCGTTTCGCAAAGCAGTTGCCATCGCAGCCCAGATTGCCGATGCCCTTGCCAAAGCCCATGAGATTGGCCTTGTCCATCGCGATTTGAAACCGGAAAACCTGATGGTTTCGACAGACGCTGCGGTCAAGATCCTGGATTTTGGATTGGCGAAATTGCGCGACCCCAACCCTCTCTCCGATTCGGAAGCTACGACCAATATCACGCAAGACGGAGCGGTGATGGGCACCGTCGGCTACATGTCTCCCGAACAGGCGACAGGAAGTGAAGTCGATTTCCGGTCGGACCAGTTTTCTTTCGGCTCGGTACTCTATGAGCTGGTGACCGGGCTTCCAGCATTCCGGAAAAAAACGCATGCAGAAACTATAGCCGCTATCCTTCGGGACCAGCCCGAACGCGCCCGGATGCTGCAAGCACCGCCTCCATTCCTCTGGATCGTGGAGCGTTGCCTTGCCAAGGATCCGA
>QIAK01000164.1:4719-5305 GCA_003225515.1 Acidobacteriota bacterium
CCTCGCCCCAATAATCTGCCGGTATCGCGCACCGCCTTTATTGGACGTGAAGACGAAGCTGCGGCTCTGCGTGAATTGTTAGACCGAGTGGATGTGCGGCTTGTCACTCTAACCGGCCCGGGGGGAATCGGCAAGACGCGACTCGCGATGCAAGTGGCGGCTGAGCTTTCGAGCTCTTTTCCGGGTGGAGTGGTTTTCGTTCCGCTATCGGCCGTTGGTGAACCGGCCTTGATCGCATCCACAATCGGGCAGGCGCTGGGGGTTCGTGAATCCGGTAATCAGGCGCAACCGGAAAGCTTGAAAGAATACGTCGGCGGACTCGAGCAACCGATGCTCCTCTTGCTCGATAATTTCGAGCACCTCGTCTCTGGAGCGCCGGTGATTGCGCAACTGCTCAGCATCGGGTCGAATCTGAAGGTTGTGGTAACGAGCCAGTCGCCACTTCATGTCTACGGAGAACATGAATTTCCGGTCCCGCCACTGGCATTGCCCGATCTGAAATCCATATCCTCTCCTGAAGTGCTCTCGCGCCTTCCTGCAGTCGCCCTTTTTATGGAACGCGCGCAGGCAGTGAAACGCGAGTTCA
>QIAK01000164.1:5318-11617 GCA_003225515.1 Acidobacteriota bacterium
ATCTGCGCCCGGCTGGACGGCCTGCCGCTCGCGATTGAACTGGCAGCGGCGCGCATTAAGCTGCTTTCGCCCTCCGCCATGCTGTCACGCCTGGAGAGCCGTCTGAATCTGTTGACCGGGGGCGCACGCGATTTGCCCACGCGACAACAGACTCTGCGGAGCACTGTGGGTTGGAGTCATGGCCTGCTCAATTCCGCTGAACAAACTCTTTTCCGTCGACTTGCGGTGTTCACCGGCGGCTGCACGCTAGAGAGCGTGGAAGCTGTTTGCGATACAAAGGGCGACCTGGGAATCGATGTGCTCGATGGCATGGCTTCCATGGTGGACAAGAGTCTGGCGCAGCAAGTCGAGCAGCTCGATGCGGAAACACGCTTCTTCATGCTCTCGACCATCCGGGAATACGCTTTCGAACGTCTCGCTGAGAGCGCCGACGAGGCTGCTACTCGCCGCGCCCATGCTGCGTATTACCTTGTGCTGGCTGAAGAAGGTGCACAGGAGGTAATCGATCATCCCGAGTGGCTCGACCGCTTTGAAATTGAGCACGACAATTTCCGCATGGCGCTGGATTACCTGATCAATACGGGGGATGCCGAGTGGGGAATGCGTCTCGGGGCAGCGCTGTTTCGCTTCTGGGAGACGAGGGAGTACCTTACCGAAGGCCGGGACGCAATCGCGCGGGTCCTCGCATTGAAAGGGGCTCCAGCGAATCCGAAGCTGCATGCTCGACTGCTATTCGCAGGCGCAGTTCTGGCGGGCGAGCAGGGCGATTACGGTCCCGCTCGGCAGTTGTTCGAAGAAAGTCTCGAGACCTGCCTTAAATTAGGCGATAACCGCGGCGTTGCGGTCGCGTTGAATGCCTTGGCGCTCAATGCACGCGATCGGGGCGACTTAGCGGCTGCATCTCTTCTCTTCGAACGATGTATTGCAATATGGAAGGACCTTGGAGATTCCGCGGACATTGCTCGCGCATTGAGTAACCTGGCGAATGTCATGAAGCTACAGGGCGACTACACTCGCGCCTCCGCGCTTTACGACGAGAGTCTGACGATGTTCCGCAAAGCCGGGGACACTGCCGGTGCCGCCTGGACGCTGAACTATCAGGGCGATGTGGCTCGGGAAAAAAGTGACTTCGCTGCCGCGCGTTCATTTTGCGAACAGAGTCTCGCAGAGTTTCGTCAACTGCGCGATGGCTGGGGAATCGCCAGTGCGCTTTCCGATCTCGCCACGCTGAGTTGCGATCAGGGAGACAACGCCCAGGCTCGTCGCCTCTACGGCGAGAGCATAAAAATGTTCAAAGATCTTGGTCACAAGCGCGGCATTGCCCGGGCGCTTGAGTGCCTTGCGGCAAGCGCTGCCGCGCAATCGCATGCCGAACAATCATTGCACTTGGCTGGGGCCGCTGCTGCCCTTCGCCAACGATTAGGCGCGCCTCTCACGCCGGCAGAAGCGCCGAGGCTCGAGAAGGCGTTGGAATTTGCCCGCCGGACGCTGGGCAATGCTGCCGGCTTGACGGCCTGGATGGAAGGCTGGGCGACGCCGGTGGAGCAGGCTGTGCAGGAGGCGCTAGGCTACGACGCCGAGTTGAACCACCAGACTCGAATCACGTCCTAACATGCGCGGGATAAATGCGAGCGCCACTAGATCAGCCTGCGGTCGTGGGATCGATCAGGCGTCGCACCGCGGAGATGCGATTCGCCGGGATACCGACGCGGCACGCATGAACCCGAACCGTATCCTCGTCTGGTGCCAGGTACACACAATAGACTTTATCGCCAGTGACGTAACTGTGAAGCCATCTGATCTCCGGCCCCATATCCTTGAGCACGCCGACGGATTTCTTACTCACTTCCTGGAGTTCCGCGTCCGATAAATTTCCAGCCCCCGGAATCTCGCGCTCGATTACGTATTGCGGCATAGAGCACCTCACCGAGCGCTTATGGTAGCAGATTTTTTGCGCTGAATCCCTGCAGCATGCAGCGCCAAGGGATCTAACTGCAAAGCCGCCTAGGCCTACCTGACTGCCGCTCCGGGTGTAGCCACACTTGTAATCCCGCCTGAGTGCGTGCTAACGTGCGCCGTCATTTAGAATGCGTTCGAACACTGAATAACTCCATCCCGCGCCCTGAAAAGGATACTCATCCATGAGCAACGGCGAGCCCGGAACACCGAAGAAGCACGTGCCTTTCGTCCCCACCACGATGGAGATGAAAGAGTTCGAGCCGCGAGCCATCATTCTCGGGCTCTTCCTCACAGTAGTGCTCGGTGCAGCCAATGCTTACCTGGGATTGCGCGCCGGAATCACCATTGCCGCTACCTATCCTGCGGCGGTGATTGCCATGGCTGCCATGCGCGCGTGGAAAGGATCGTTGCTGGAAGAAAATATCGCTCGAACCGCGGGTTCGATCGGCGAGTCAGTTGCCGCCGGAGCCATTTTCACCTTGCCCGCATTCGTGCTGGCGAAAGCCTGGCCGTCGTTCCGGCCAGCTGACGCCTACTGGAAATCTACGGCACTGATTATGGTCGGCAGCATTCTGGGGGTTCTGTTCATTTCCCTGGTGCGGCGAGGAATGGTAGAAGATCCGGAATTGCCCTTCCCGGAATCGCTGGCGGCGGCTGAGATTCACAAGGCAGGACAGCGTGGTGCGCAAGCGGCTAAATATTTGTTCTGGAACATCGGACTTGGAGGCCTGATTTACATTCTCGGGAAGTTCGGTTTGTTTGCCGCGGACACAGATTTTTCAGTTGGCGTAGGCAGCCTGGGACACAGTCAGGTTCGCCTCGGCACCGCAGGCAGCACCCACGCGGTTCCCACGGGAGGCACCACGGTGTTTGCCGCGCCGAGCGTGAGTCCTGCGTATCTGGGCGTGGGCTACATCATTGGCATCCGGTTGGCGTCGATCCAATTTGCAGGCAGCGTTCTCGCGTGGGGATTGCTGGTTCCCTTATTCATCTATTTTTTGGGCCCTCAACTTAAGGCCTACATTCCCGCCGACACTCCGGATAACTGGGCGACTATGGCAGATGCGGTGTGGCGATACATTGTCCGTCCGATCGCTGTCGGCGGAATGCTCGTAGGCGCCGCCTACACATTATTCAAAATGCGTGCCAGCCTCACTGCGGGGCTGGGCAAGGCATTCGCCGACTTGCGCCAGACGGCCGAGGACCAGGCGAAGCTTGCCCGCACCGAACGCTACATGAGTTCGAAGGTAGTTTTCAGCTTGATCGCTGGAATGTTTGTTCTGATGTGTCTGCTGTACATCAAAATTTCAGGGTTATTCCTGCCCGCGATTCTGGCCGCAGTAGTAATGCTTCTGGTTGGATTTTTTTTCGCGACCGTCTCGGGCAATCTGGTGGGATTCATCGGTTCGTCGAACAATCCGATTTCAGGCTTAACATTGTCGACCTTGCTGATCGCGGCGCTGCTGATGGTTGCGCTCGGAGTCTCGGGCACATCGGGAGTAGCGGCGGTGCTGGGAGTGGCAGCCGTGGTCTGCGTTTCTTCAGCCGTGGCCGGCGAATTGTTGCAGGACTTCAAGGTCGGCTACATTCTTGGAGGCACGCCGCGACTCATTCAAACCGCGGAATTAATCGCAGTTGTCATCAAGGCCGGGGGCGTGGGATTTGGCGGCCCGGAGCTTCCAGCGCCGCAAGCGGGTTTGATGGCGACTCTGGCATTGGGCATTGTTGGTCACGATATGGCGTGGCCGCTGGTCGTGGTTGGAATCCTGTTTGGGATCGCGATGATCATGATGCAGGTGAAGAGTCCCATGCTGGTAGCGGTCGGCATGTACCTGCCATTCGGAACAACTTTCGCAATTTTCGTGGGTGGAGTGTTTCGCACAATTGGCGACTGGGTCGCCGAGCGCCGCGGCTTGAATGCCGCGCAGAAAGCACGCGTGGAGAATGCCGGAGTGCTGGTCGCCTCCGGATTGATTGCCGGCGAAGCCTTATTAGGCCTGGTTTGGGCCGGCCTGCAATTTGTTCCGCAGTGGGGAGCGCCGAACCATCCTCCGCAAATCTTCAGTAATCCGTCTTACCTTGTCGGTGGAATGATTGTGCTCGTGGGATTAGCAAGCTTGATGATTTCTGTGCCGGTCTCGGCCGCCGGAGACCCGAACGAACCAGCGCCGCCGACGGCGATCATGTAGTTGCTCGTGTGGCGCGGGCGCCCTCGCCCGCGTTCGGCAGCGATAAGATCTGGTCACACGCGAAGAACACGGTGTCCTTCGCGTAGCTCTGTGTCCTTTGCGGTTAAATCCTTATGTCCGTTTCTGAAAACATTGCAGCGGTGCGCGAGCGGATCGCTTCTGCCGCGCGACGGGCGAAGCGGCCGCCCGAAGAAATTGCGCTGATGGCGGTGAGCAAGACCTATCCTCCCGAACGCATTCGCGAGGCTTATGCGGCTGGACTGCGGCTTTTCGGGGAAAATCGCGTTCAGGAGTTTACATCTGCAGACCAACAAGGCGGGCAAGGCGGCAGAACTGTTCGACGCAATAGACTCGCTCGACACTTTGAAGCTGGCCGAGAAGCTTGATGCAGCCGTACGCGTACTAAACAAGAAGTTGAACGTGCTGATTGAAATCAATGTTGGAGGCGAAGCGGCCAAGAGCGGAGTTGCGCCGGATTCGCGGGAACTGGAGGAAATTCTGCTGGCTGCGCCGCGCTTTGAAGCGCTGGCAATTTGTGGGCTGATGACGGTGCCTCCGTTTGCAGAGAATCCCGAGGGGGCGCGCGCATTCTTTCGAAAGCTGCGCACCCTCCGCGATTCAATCGCCGCGCGCAAGTTGCCTGCTGTGGGTATGAATTCGCTTTCCATGGGCATGTCGCACGACTTCGAAGCAGCGATCGAGGAAGGTTCGACTTGCGTGCGAGTGGGGACGGCGATATTCGGAGAGCGAATTACTTCGTGAGCAACGGCGTGTGCATATTGAATCGCCTTTGCATCTTGTCTTCCTGAGCGGGGTTCTTGGCCGTGAAGGATCTCTGCAAATGGCGGGGAGTACACAGGTCCTTCGCTCTGGTCAGGATGACAAGGTTTTCCCGGGAATCCATGCTCGCCATTCATGAACACGAGGGCGGTGTAAGTTTTGCGATCAAGGTGCACCCGCGGGCGAAGAAGAACGCCGTCACCGGCGAACTGGGCGACGCACTCAAAGTTTCGCTAACTGCGCCTCCGGTCGAAGGCCGCGCCAATGAAGCCTGCATCGAATTCTTCTCGAAACTTTTGAAGGTGCCGCGATCTTCCGTTACCATTGCGTCCGGCCAGACTAGCCGCAATAAAGTCATATGCGTGGCGGGACTCAGTGCCGACTCCGTCCAAGATCGGTTAGGCGTTTGATCGCAGGATGGGATTCGATAAGCTGCATCGCGGACAATACCGTTCGCGCCACACACATCAGGAGCCACTTTGACTTTTTCCCAACGATTCGAAGAAATCCGCACCGGATTTGAGCGTCCTTTCTGGATCGCAAATATTACTGAAATTTTCGAGCGGCTCGCCTACTACGGAGCGTTCGCTTCGTTGGCTCTTTATTTGCAGGAGCAGCTGAATTTCTCGACCGAGCAGACCGGAACGCTCACGGGCATTTTCGGTGGGATGGTGTGGTTTCTCGCGATTTTCGGCGGAGCAGCAGCTGACCGCCTGGGATTTCGCCGCGCACTTTCGATCGCATATCTCGTCCTTGGCGGCTCGTATTTTCTGATCGGATCCATCGGAGCTTCCTGGCTTGCGCCCGTGCGCAATGCGGTACCCATCGGGCTGTTCGTCGGTTTCGTGCTGATGCTTCCGGCCCTCGGCGTTGCATTAGTTAAGCCGTGCGTGGTGGGCACGACCGCACGCGCTTCAAAGGAGAACGTTCGATCCATCGGCTATTCGATCTATTACACAATGGTGAACATCGGCGGAGCCCTGGGCCCGCTCTTTGCTTCCTGGGCCCATCGTCACCTGGGGGTGCAGAATGTTTACCGTGTGGTAGCGCTCGGTGTTCTGGCAATGTTCTTTGTGGTTCTGCTCTTTTTTCAGGAACCACACAAGGCCGGGGACGCCCCTCCTCCGTCGATTGCAATGGTTACACGAAACTTTTGCGTAGTATTGGGAAATTACCGGCTGGTGTTGCCGGTGTTGCTGGTTGCCTTGTTGTTGCGCATCGTACTCTGGGCCAGGCCGGAGTGGAGCGTGCCGTGGTGGATTTGGCTAAGCTTGCTCGCAGTTATCCTCGCCGGCATCAGCAGGTTTATGTGGTTCCTCGTAATCTTCACCGGTTATTGGATCGTTTTCTGGCAGCAGTACATCAGCTTGC
>QIAK01000165.1:0-6575 GCA_003225515.1 Acidobacteriota bacterium
AATTCACGCCCAGCGCCAGCTTCATGCGAGCGTCAGAACCGAACTGGTTGATCAGAACCTGGGAACCGGCATGCCCTTTCACGTTCTGAAATAGAAGCGCAGGGCCGCCCCGCGAGCCATTCGCATCGCGGCTCTTGGAGACGCGGTCGGTGATTTCGGCAATCTCAAGAATGGCGTCGGCTTCGGTGCGAATACGCTTGAGCTGGCCGGCGCGGTCGAGCGCTGCAATCCACTGGCGAAGGTCGTCGAAGGGCAAAGGATTCCTCTTGGGTTGACCTGCTGTAGCCGGATATGACCGGATACGACGGACGATTATAAGGGATTCGACTTGAGCCGGTCGCCGGCTTTCGCTGGCGCGTCACGCGCGGAAAGCGAACTGCATTACGCAGCGAGTTGGAGCACAATTTCTTCCACACGCTTCCAGACCGGTGTGCGTGGATCGATGAGATCGATGTGTCCAGCCCCGGCAATCTCGAGCAGATGCACGTCCTCTCTTTCTTTTCCCGGACGCTTCTGCTTGGCGGAAACGTAGTCGCGGCTGAAATCAGGAGGAACTGTGTCATCCCCGGAACCATGAATCAGCCACTGGGCTGCTTGAGGAATCGACAACATCGTCGGATCGGCCTCCCGGTAATGATCGGGAACTTCGTCGGGCTTGCCGCGAAGGAACTCGACGACAGCGTCGTTGCTGAGATGAAGCTGGTAAGCGCGGTGCAAGTCAACTACTCCCGCCAGCGAGACGACGCGAGTAATGCTGGATTCGTGAGCAGCAAGGCAGAGTGCAAGCTGGCCTCCTGCGGAGTGTCCCATCACGATTGCCTTTGAGTTCAGCTTGTACCGCTCTGCGTTTTGCAACACGAAATGATAGGCAGATCGTATATCGGCAAACGTTCCAGGCCATGCCCCGCCTTCATCCTTTGGCCGTGAGCGCTGCGCACAAGTGGCTGGCGTGATCGAGATTGTATTTCGCGCGCCAGAAGCCCCCGTGAATATTGATGATCAACGGAGCAGGCGGCTTGCTCTTTTCTTTTGAGGGCGCGTCCTTTGATGGCAGACGCAGATCGAGAAATTGGTTTGGGTCCGAGCCGTAGGCCAGGCGCGCGTCAGCCGGCGGTGGCCGCAAAGTGAGGATGTCATCAGACATGCCGCCAACAATTGTACGGCACAGGTCGCGTTGCCAATCGAAGGCTTGATTGAACACAATTGAGTCGGCGACAACAGCGGTGATGACAAGAGCCCTTATTCGTAGCGCAGGGCTTCGATGGGGTCAAGATTGGCCGCCCGCATAGCTGGAACCATTCCGCTGATCACGCCCACCACCGCCAGAATGCAGGTTGCGACCAGCAGAATCATGGGCGAAACAATCAGGCGAATGTCCGCGGCCTCAGCATGCTTCGCCATAGCGCTGTAGAAGGTGATGCGGCCCGCCATAATCGATACTGCGTACGACAGGATAATTCCGAGCACGCCTCCCGCAGCGGTGATCACCATCGCTTCCGACAGGAACTGAAACAGAATGTGGTGCCGTCGCGCTCCGAGCGCCTTCTCGACGCCAATCCCGCCGATCCCCAGCGTGACCGTCCCGATAAAGGCCAGCAGGACTTTCAGCGCCATCGTTATGATGCCGAATTGCAACAGTTGCTTCTGAGCATCGAACACAAACACGGCGCGCTGATCGTCGGCTTTGAAGCTATGCGCCGCAGCCAGGGTCTCGCGAATCGTCTTGTTGAGCTTATCGTGGTTGAGGCCGGCGGAATCCATCCAGATCCCATCAAGATAGTGATTGTCTTTGAGCACATCCATGGAGTTGTATGGAATATAGACGGCGCGATTGTTATCGTTGTCGCCTTCCTGCATGCGCGGCGCTCCGACGCCAATCACTTCAAAGGTCACGCCATCAATCCGGATGGACTCGCCGACCGCGGGCATGCCGGAGAACAGCTTGTCGCGCGCCTCCGACCCAATCACCGCATACAGCCCGTGCTGCATGTTGTCGGCATCGTTGAGGAAGCGCCCCAGTTCGATGTCGAGATTCCAAATTTCCTGAATCGAGGGGTCGAGCCCCATCACCGGAAACGAGAACGAACGATTGTTGTTCTGAACCGTCGAGTCCTTCTGCAGCATGCGTACTACATGCCGGCAGAGCGGCACGTTGTTGCGCAACAGTTCTATATCGTCATTCGTAAAACGAATCTGGACGCCCGCTTTGTTGCCTCCGGCTTGCTGCGATGTCCGACCCGGGAAAACTCCTACCGCAGTAGCGCCGAAGCTCTCGAAGATTGTCTGAATGGCTTTTCCAAAGCCGTTGCCGTAGGACAGCAGCAGCACGACCGTGGCGATGCCCCATGCCATTCCCGCCATGGTCAGCAGGGTCCGCCGGAGGTCATGGCGCATGGCCGAGTACGCTTGCTTGAGAAGATCGCGATGCATGCTTATTCCTTGCGGAGCGCCTCCACCGGTTCGAGCATCGCCGCGCGCCGCGCAGGATACAGTCCGGCAGCCACCCCTGCGACGCCCAGCGAAACCAACGCCAGCGCAGCCGTAGACGCAACCAGCTTGGGCGGATCAAATCCTCCGCCGAGATCAACTCTGGAAAGCATGGCCATCAGTCCCGCGGCACCCGCAATGCCAATGCCCCCGCTGAAAAGAGTTAGAAACGCCCCTTCGACGAAAAACTGGAACATGATGCTTTTATTGGTGGCGCCGACCGCTTTGCGCAGGCCGATTTCACGGGTCCGATCGGCCACTGCGACCAGCATAATGTTAATGATCCCGATTGCGCCCAGCGCGAGGGTCACCAATCCTACGCTGCCCAGAAACATATTCATTGCGTCAAAAATCTTGCCGATCGTATCGATGGTCTTGACGGTGTCCCATTCATCGAAGGAGTCCGCATTTTTCGGATCAAAGCCGTGATTGCGAGCGATGATCTTGTGGACTTCCTGCCGCGCATCCTCGTGCACGGCACGGGACTTCGGCTGGTAATTGATCAGTGAAATCGTGTCGGTCGAGATTCCGGTGTTCAGCGGGCGGAAGTAGTCTTGCATCGTACGAAATGGCACAAAGCTTTTCAGGTTCTGATTCATGTTGTCGCCATGCCCGATTTTCTGCAGCGTGCCGATCACTTCGAAGCGGACTCCATTCAACAGAATGCTGGCGCCCACCGCCGGCCGGCCGGAGAGCAGTGTGCGGCGGACTTCATCCCCGATCACGATCACGGTGCGGTGCTGCACGTCATCCATTTCGTTCAACCAGCGCCCGCTGCTGAGCGGAAGATTGCGGATCTTGTTGTAGTTGGCCGGGACGCCCGCGATCTGGCCGCTCGCCTGGTAAAACTCGCTGACCGCACGAATGTCGTTCCGCGTGATCGCCGGAGCCGCTGCTCCTACACTGGGGCATTCGCGGGCAACGTCCTCGTAGTCCCGGTAGGTCAGATAGTACTGCCGCAGCGCCGTAAAACTCCCTTGCATAACCGGCGCCCGTCCCGACCAGATGAACATCACATTCTCGCCGATGGAGTCGAACTGTTTGCGGTTGCCCGATCGAAAGCCTTCTCCCAGGCCGACCAGCAACAGCAGGGAACCGACGCCCCACGCGATACCGAACATGGTCAGAAATGAGCGCAATTTGTGCGCCCAGAGAGCTCGGAAAGTCTGCCCGATAATATCGAAGATGAGGCGCACGCTAGAGGTCCATTATACGGTGAGCTCAGAGTCCAGACTTCAGAGTTCAGACCTCGGACATTAAAGAGAAGTGTTCGCACCCGAGGTCCAAGGTCCGACGTCTGAAGTCCGCTCTCCGATTTTCGTTTCGAATCATGGGCGAGTTGGTTATTCTCTAGCTGGGTTACGACAGCTGATGACAACTCTTGCCCTGACGGAACTGCTGGGCGCCACGGTGTATGACCCGTCTGGCGCGTCCGGACGGGTGCGCGAGGTCACGCTCACTCCCCAGGAGGATCGTTCCCGAATCTCCTCCCTGATCGTAAAAACCAAGTCAGGAACCCGCATTCTCCAACTGACGGCCGTGTCCGCGATTAACGGCGGAGTCCGGGCATCGACCAGCGCGGCAGAGTGGCCCATGGCGGGCGGCACTGAAGGATTGTTTCTTCTCGAACGCGACCTGCTCGATCAGCAGGTGATCGATATCAATGGACGCAAAGTGGTACGCGTCAACGATGTCGAACTTCAGGTGGACGCCCCCACTGAAAAACCCAACGGCAAAGGAAACGGCAAGGGACAGGAAATCGACCGTTCGCATCCCGTCGAGAACCCTGTACTGCGCGTCCATTCGGTCGATGTGGGAGCGCGCGGAGCCGTCCGGCGTCTGCTGCGTGGAGTAGCGCCGAGAGCGGCCTTGCATATTCTGCTCGGGAAAATTCCGCCCCGGAGCATTCCGTGGAAGTTCATCGACGTAATTGAGACCGATCCGGCACGGCGAGTGAAGTTGAAGATCTCGCACGATGGCCTCGCCAAGTTGCATCCCGCCGACATCGCTGACATCGTCGAAGAGCTCGCGCCCAACGAGCGCCAGGCCGTGTTTCAGACGCTGGACGAAGAGACGGCTGCCGAAGCCCTTGAGGAGGTCACTCCCAGGGTTCAGAAATCGATCGTGGAATCCCTGGATTCCGGCAGGGCAGCGGACATTGTTGAGGAGATGGACCCCGACGCGGCTGCCGACCTTCTGGGCGATCTACCCGAGGAGCGGACCGAACAGATTCTGGTCCAGATGGAGCCGGAAGCTCAGCACGACGTCGTGGAATTGCTGGAACATCGGGAACAGACGGCCGCCGGCCGCATGACCACCGAGTTCCTCGCCTTGCCGGTGACCGCGACCGTGCAGAATGCCATCGATTCGCTTCGTGAGTTCGAAGGCGGAGTTGAGGTGGTGAGCACGATTTATCTTGTCGATTCTCAAGGAACCTTGGTGGGCGCGGTCCCGCTGGCCAGGCTGGTTCTGGCAGAAACGGGTTCGCCCATGCTGTCGCTGACTCAGGAACCACTCGTGCTCGCGCATGAAGGGGTTGAGGAAAATGTAGTTGCGGAGCTATTCGATAAGTACAATCTGCAGACGCTGCCGGTGGTCGATGAGCGCAACAAATTAACCGGAGTCATCACCTCCGATGATGTCATCAGCATGTTGCGCTCGAAGCTTTAGAGGAACGGATCGCAGCGGCGGAGCATCTGGACCCGGGGACCAATTCCGGCCTCCCTAATTTCACTGCGAAAAGCACTTTTCGTTTTGCGAGATTCACTCCATCCATTTATCCTGTGGCGTCATTTAGCAACTGCAGTTTGCTCCATCCATATGTCGGCGAAAAGTGAGCATGAGTTTCCTCAGACGCTGGAAGATCCGGATCTTGCTGTTCTTTGCCGTAGTCGGTCCGGGCTTTATTACCGCGAACGTCGATAACGATGCCGGGGGCATCCTCGTCTACTCGTCCGCCGGGGCGCAATTCGGACATCTTCTGCTGTGGACGCTAATCCCGATCACGCTCGCTCTGATCGTGGTGCAGGAGATGTCTGCCCGCATGGGGGCGGTAACCGGCAAGGGATTGAGTGATTTGATTCGTGAAGAATTTGGATTCCGCATCACTTTCTTCATGATGATCGGCATCCTGATCACGAACTTCGGCAACGTGGTGACCGAGTTTATCGGGATCGCTACCAGCCTCGAACTGTTTGGCCTGCCCCGATTAGCGACGGTCCCGATCTGCGCGGTCATCGTCTGGCTGATTGTGGTGAAAGGGCAGTATAAGACCGTGGAAAAGGTTTTTCTGGCGGCCTCTTTTTTTTATGTCACATATATTTTCGCCGGGGTGCTGGCCCATCCCATGTGGAAAGACGCGACCATTGCGACCTTCAAGCCGCCCGCGCTGAAGGCCTTTCGCGAGCAGGCGTACCTGTTCATGGTGATAGGGGTGGTCGGGACGACGATCGCTCCGTGGATGCAGTTCTATCTGCAGGCGTCAATTGTGGAAAAAGGGGTCACCAAACGTGGGTATAAGGCTTCGCGTCTTGACGTGGTCACCGGTTGCGTCTTCACCGACATCGTCGCATGGTTCATCATCGTCGCCTGCGCCGCTACTCTTTACGTGCACGGATTTCGCGATATCAAGTATGCCGCCGACGCGGCGCAGGCATTGAAACCGCTCGCTGGCGATTACGCTTACATTCTTTTCGCAGTGGGATTGTTCAACGCGTCGTTGTTTGCGGCATCGATCTTGCCTCTTTCCACAGCTTACACCGTGTGCGAGGGACTGGGCTTCGAATCCGGAGTGGGCCGCAAATTCGGCGAAGCTCCGGTTTTCTACTGGCTGTACACCTTGCTGATCATTGCCGGAGGCGCGCTGGTGTTGATGATTCCATCGGCGAAATTAATCGAAATTGTGGTGTGGTCGCAAGTTATCAATGGAGTCGTGCTTCCATTCGTCCTGATCTTCATGCTGATTTTGATCAACAAGAAAGAGTTGATGGGCGAATACATCAACACCCCCCTATTCAATGCGGTTGCGTGGGCAACCACCATTATTGTGGTCGCGCTGACACTAGCCTGGATCGCCGGCTTTTTGAGCG
>QIAK01000165.1:6602-7089 GCA_003225515.1 Acidobacteriota bacterium
CAAAAAAAACCGAATCATCCCAAAACAACCTGGAATGATTCGGCAATTTTGTTTTCACCGATCTTCGATCTTAGAAGCTCAGTGGCCGTCGAGGCAGCCCTTCTGGCCGGAGCTGTTCGGGTAGCCGGTTCCGGTATCGTACGCCTTGTTGGACCACTCACCCTGAATCTTCCACTGCGTGCTGTTGGTGAACGTGACCAGCGGAACGTTGAAGGTCCAGGCGCACTTGTCACCATTCTCCTGTCCGCGTCTGTCATACCACGCGCCGGGAGAATCGGGATCGGTGCGAGCCTCGGAGAGTTCGTGTCCGCTCACGTTGGCCAAAGCAGCCAAACCTTGCGAATGCAGTCCGGACGTGTCCTGCGGGTCGCAGCCAGCGTCGCCGTCCAGATTGAAGAAGAACGCAACCTGCACGGTCTTGGCCTGGCATGTTCCGTAAGTGTGGTAGGCGCAATAACCGGCATTGCCCCGTTTCACGTCAACGTAA
>QIAK01000077.1:0-8395 GCA_003225515.1 Acidobacteriota bacterium
GCGGGTCGCGCCGCGAGGAGAAACTTTGATTTTCGGCAGATCAGACTTATTCTGAATCGGGGGCATGGGGACATGGTAATGCCTGGAACGTGTGCGGGGGAGATCCGAAGCGAGTACAGTCAGCCGACGTGCAGGCCAATAAGCTCTAACGGCTGACTGAAAACAGTTATGTCCCGTGGTGTGCTTTCAATCTAAAAACAAGCTAGGATCCAGTTTGGCTCAGTGGCGTTGAAAGCCGCTCATTGCTTCTTGCCGCTGAGCAGCTCGTAGCACTGCCGCGCCGCTTCACTTTCCGAAGCGTCGAATGTGTCACGAAGAAAGACTGGCCCGGTAAACTTCTTTTTTCCGTCTGTCTGGCGGAAGCCCACGATTGCCTCCCATGGCACGGGCCCAGGCATGGCAATCTCTTGCTCCCCGAAGATCGTCGTCCATGCGGTAGTCTCCTTTTTCGGCACCACGTACCCTCCGTTTAAGAACAGCACATACACCCACCCATTCGCCTTGGCGAAGCCCTTGGCGATGGTCATGGCCCGGGAAGTGGAGATGAAACCTTTCAACGCTTCTTCCGCCAACATCCGGCCCAGATGCAGCGCCTCATGCTCGACGCACGCCCGCCAGATTCCGTAGTGGACGAACACCGTTCGCAGTGCCGGATCCATCGACCGGTTGACGCATTTCTGAAAGTCAGCGTAGCTGATCGACGTACCCATTTTGCTATGCAGGTATTGACTGAACTGTTTGTAGATAACGGTTTCCATGTAATAGGCATCAGTGCGGGTGATCGGCGGAGAGAACCCGCTCGCATTTTTAATCGCCTTGGGATTGCGGGTATCTCCGCGGAATGTATAAGCCTGGACGCGAGGAATATCCCTCTGCAGATCCCAGTCGCGTGCGAAGCCCGTCTTCAGATGCGGCGCTTTGTTTTTCTGCATATCGAACGCCGCAGACTTGGTCACCGGGACTGCCTTGTAGACTCCGGCCTGGGCGGCTCCTGGCTGATTCGGACCTCGGCTGGCGGAGAGCGAAATAGGTCCGGGCGGGCTGTTGTTAGGTTGTGCGCTCTTCCAAACGTGGTCGATTAGCGCCTCCAGAGCAGGCGAGAGCGGCGCTATGGCTCGAGCAGCATGCGCTCTGCTGCGGACAAAATCCAGTTCCCCTCGCTGCCAGGCCGTATCTCCCACTTCTTCTTCAGCAGTGAAATCGGCCGGTTTGTACGCCCAGAAATCGTCGTCGTAGTTCGCGGCGACCCCAAGCAGCTCGTTTCGCAGGCTCATCGGGTCACGATTGGACGAGATAGCAATTCCGCCGAGCGGACGAATGGCGTCCGCCGCTATGTGAGCTTCTAGCTGGCGGCTTGTTCGGTGGGAACGGCGTGGGTTTCGGGTTTGGCGTGGGAGCCGGCGGCGGCTTCGTGGCGGGCGTGGTCGAGATCGAAGCGGAGAGAGTCCAGCGCAACCATGGGGAGTTCGGTCCCGAAGGCGTCGAGTTCGGCTTCGGTCCAGTTGCCATTCAGGCGCATGGCCCCGGTGATGTCTTCGGGGAAGGCATGGCGATAATCGCCTTCGCGGCTGAGGATATCGCCGAGCAGGCGTCCGGTGTGGACATCATAAATGCGGCGGCTGGACTGGCCACGGGCATTGGTCAGACATAGAAATACTTCGCCGCGGTCGGCGAAATCGGCACGGTAGTACCAGGCCTGGGGTGCATCGATCTTGGGATGATGGCGTTTGGCGCGGGTGGTCGAGGGCTTAAGATCTGCCATCTCTTCCGCAGGATTGTAGTAGAGAACGCGCTGGCAGGAATCACAGACGATGGTCTGAGTACCGGAGCGGACTTCGTTGTAAGTCTGTGGGCGAAGCATAACGCGGCAAGCCATACATTTCTGATCGCGGACTTCAGAGATGCCGCTGCCGCGAAATTTCGAGACGCGCTCGAAGTGTCGCAGCAAGTCATCGTTAATACCGGAGCGAGTCTGGTCGCGTTTGGCGCGCCATTCCGTGAGAAGCTTTTCGTCTTCGGCAGTGCGTTGGCGGGCCTCTTCTTTTTCTTTTTCGATCTCGGCAGTTTCGGCTTTGAGTTCGGCCTGCGCGGCTTTGACTTCCTTGTCGCGCGCGTCGGCATTGACCATCATCTCCAGAATCTTGTCTTCGTTAGCGGCGATCTCTTTTTCAGCGAACTGGATTTCGTGCAGCAGCGCCTTGTACTGATCGTTTGTTTTAACGTCGAGAGACTGGTCGCGATACTTGGAAATTTTTCCGCGGAGATCGTTGATGGCGGTATCGTACTTGCGGCGGGCGGCTTCGTCGGCCTTGACGGCGGCCTGGGCTTTTTCCAGCTGAGTTTTGGTGCCGGCCAGTTTCTGCTCGATGACGGCGACGCGCTTGGGGAATTCGGCAATCTCGTCCTGCAAACGTCGGATTTCCGCATCGATGCCTTGCAGTTTCAGCAGATTCTCTATGTCGGGAAGCATTGACCCTCTAGTGATTCTAGCATGGCGTGGGCGGCTATATTCCGCCGGAGGTGGCCCCAAATGCCCTCCTCCAGATAGCAGCGTATAAGGACGGTGGAGCTTCGCTGCGCAGGTGGACGAAGTCGTCCGCCCCTACATGGACCACGGCGGTGTACACTTTTTCGTTCGCGTATTGCTGGTTCGGCAATTACTTCTTCTTCTTCCAATGAGGGTTAGATTTGTGAAAAGGCACAGGTTTCTCTTCTCTTCCTGCTGGCTTGGTCTCATTTTTGTTCTCGTTATTGTATCCGCAGCGGGGGCGCAGACTGCTCCGCCTATTAAGCCGCTCACGATTGAGGCTATTTATCAGCCCGGAGGACTGGGAGGACGTGGGCCAGAGACCGTGGAATGGAGCCCGGACGGGACCAAACTCACTTTCGTGCAGCGCGATGAAAAGGGAGAGAAGGGTGAGTTGTGGTACATGGATACGGCGACCGGCGAGAAAAAAGTGCTGGTCAGCGCGGCCAAGCTGGCATCGCTCGATCCGGATGTGAATAAGGTGACGAACGAGCGAGAGAAGGAGCGGCTGACGCGGTATCACGTGGCAGCATATTTGTGGGCTCCAGATTCGAAGCACATGATTTTCGATTCGCAGGGACAGCTTTGGCTTTACGATCTGGGATCGGAGACAGCGGTGCAATTTACGTCGGCCAGCGATCCGAGCGGCGATCCCAAATTTTCCCCTGACGGCAATCATGTGGCCTATGTCCGCAAGCACAACCTATATGTTCGTCCGATCAGCGGGAAGAACGAGAAAGCGCTGACGAAAGACACGGGCGAGAACCTGTTCAACGGCGATATCGACTGGGTCTATGCGGAAGAGTTAGGAGTGCGCAGCAATTATTTCTGGTCGCCCGAGAGTAAAGAGATCGTATTCCTGCACATGGATGAGACCAAAGTGCCGGTTTATCCCATCACGGACTGGTTGCCCACGCATCCCACGGTTGAGAACGAGAAATATCCTAAGGTGGGTGATCCGAATCCGCTAGTGAAGCTGGGTGTAGTGGACGCGGACAAGGGAAAAGTACGCTGGATTTCGCTGACCAGCGACGAGGATTCCTACATTCCACGATTCGGCTGGGCAAAGGAGGGCGTGATCTGGGCGGAGGTGTTGAACCGCACGGAAGACAAGATGGACCTGTATTTCGTGGACGCGAAATCAGGCAAGTCGCGGATTGTGCTGACTGAGACTACTCCAGAAGCGTGGATCGACTTCGAACACGTGGAGGTTAAATTCCTGAAGTCCAGCGGACAATTTCTGTGGCCGAGTTGGCGCGATGGGAACATGCACATCTATCTCTACAGCTTCGACAAACCGAATCCGATGGGGGCGGAAGCCAAGCTCGAGCGGCAACTGGAGATGGGCGATTACGAGGTGCTGGGGATTGAAGGCGTGGACGAAGCCGCGATCCGCGGCAAACACAGATTTTTGCAGTGCAGTTAGACGGGTCGGGATTCAAGGCACTTACGTCGGGCGAGGGAATCCATTCTGGAAATTTCAGCGACGATGGGAAGCACTATACGCATACGTACTTTGGTCCTGCAACGGCGCCAAGTATTTCGCTGTGCGTGGTGGGAGGATCGTGCAATCCCGTGTGGTCGGCGCGAGATGTAATCGCGGAATATGGGCTGCGCGCGCCGAAGTATCTGGAGTTCAAGGCGGACGATGGGACGCCTTTATACGGGCGGTTGCTGCTGCCTCCGGATGCGCCGCTTGGCGGGAAGATTCCGCTCATCGTAAACATCTATGGAGGGCCCGCAGCACAGATGGTTCGGAAGTCGGCGCCGGATGCGTTTGATGAAATTCTGGCACGCAAGGGCTTTGCGATTTTCGCGGTGGATAATCGCGGGACACCCGGCAGGGACCGAAAGTTTCAGACCGCGATCCGGCATGAGTTTGGAGCAGTTGAGTTGAAGGATCAACTTACCGCGCTCGACCAGTTGCTGGCGCAATATCCGCAGCTCGACAAAGATCGCGTGGCCATGTGGGGATGGTCCAATGGCGGCTCGATGACGCTGTATGCGATGACGCATTCCGATCGCTTTCGCGCGGGAGTGGCGGTGGCTCCGGTGACCGATCAATTGAACTACGATTCGATTTACACCGAGCGCTACATGGGGCTGCTGAAGGACGACAAGGAAGGGTATATGCAGTCGGACGTGACGCAGTCAGCGGACAAACTGCACGGGGCTCTGCTGTTGGTGCACGGCACTAGCGATGACAATGTGCATTTTCAGAACAGCATTCAAATGATCGATGCCTTGATCAAAGCAGGAAAGCAGTTCCGGTTGATGGTCTATCCGAACAAAACGCACAGTATCGCCGGTAAAGATGCGCGGGTACATCTGTTCACGATGATTGAGGAACATTTCGAACGGGAGCTGAAGTAAAGCAGTTGCTGGTGTTAGTGATCAAGGGTCAGTGGGGCTGAGCGGCTTCGGAGAATTCGGAGCCGCTTTATTTTTGTCTGCCGGAGCCTTTGCGCGGAGTCTCTTTCGAAGAGCTTTCTTTGGACGAGGACTCTTTAACGGAGCTTTCCCTTGGCGAGCTGTCTTTCGATGAACTTTCTTTTGATGAGCTGTCTTTCGACGAGCTATCTTTCGAGCCGCCATCCGATTTGGATTTGTCGTCTTTCTTTTCTTTCGAGGAGGAATCCCCGCTATTTCCGGGCGAAGAGGATTTCTTGGCGTAGTCGGTAACGTACCAGCCGGAGCCCTTGAACTGGACAGCGGGAGCGGAGATCATCTGCTCGACCTGGCCGCCGCATTCGGGGCACTTCTTGACCATCTTGTCAGAAAATTTCTGTATTTTTTCGAAGCGGTGGCCGCACTTCTTGCATTCGTATTCGTAAAGGGGCATGAGTATGAGGCTTGTGAGGAAACAACGGTACATACCGATTCTAGGGGTGCGGGTTCACCGCCGTCAATCGATGGCCGCTGTCAGTCGTCCTGAGCGTAGCCGTTCTTCAGGCGGAGCGAAGGATCTCCCTTTAGGACACTGCGTGAAAAGGGAGATCCTCGGCCCGCTCGAAAAAACGCGGGCTCCTCGGGATGACGCCTGGAGATTCAGATTTCAATTTCCGGAGTCGCGGAGATCAGAGTTCCATGCTGCCGAATGCGGGGACCGGCTTCCATTTCGCTCATTTCAGCATCTGAATTACATGCCCGAGAAGGACAGGACTCTCGAATACAGTTTGCGGATTCCGCCCGGGCCGGAACCATTTCCTGTTCAGGAACCACCCGAACCGCTTGAGAATCCCGACGTGCCTGTGCGCGAACCGGATCCGGAAGATCCCGGCCAGATCTGAATTTCCCGCATTGCCTTTCTCTACAGTGAACGGCGGATGGTTTCTCGTGCTCTCCAGTTCGACACTAGTCTCTGAATGCAGTTCAAATGCACTTCCAGACTGGGGCTGCGCTCCATCCCGTCGACGCAGAAACTACATAGGAGGAAGAAATGGCACATTATGGCACCCTGAAAGATGCACGTATCGCCGATGCTAGCGAGGATATTCGCGGCTCGCACCTTTATGGAACGAACGACGAAAAATTAGGGAAGATCGATGACGTCATTTTCGATCATTCAAGCGGAAGCATCCGTTACGTCGTCGTCGATACAGGTGGATGGCTCACGACCAAGAAGTTCCTCGTTCCTGCGGATCGCCTTCGCGTTTCAGCGAAACATACGGATGACTTTGAAGCGAGCCTGGATAAACGGCAGATCGAAAGCTTTCCGCCATACAATGAATCCGATCTCAATTCAGATAGCAAATGGGCTGACTACGAAGGCCGCTACAAGTCGAAGTGGGTAGCGGATCCTGTGATGCATCGAGCTGAGACCGATCGCAACGTAACTCCTACTGCGCAACAGGCATCCGGAAATTACGCATCGGAGCGAGCTGCCGGGGTAGAGCACGGATATGCTCCTGCGACAAGAATGCCGGTCAGCACTGGCTCACGGCGAGATGCCGAGGCAGCATCGATGACGACCGAACGGGCCGTACCGGCCGGAACCGACTCCGTAGTGATCAACAGCAGCGCCGCAGGAATCGGCGGAAGATGGGACACGTTTCAGAGCCGGCTGCGCGAACGGCGCAAAGAAGCTGTAGCGCATTGCTCGACTTGCTCTGGCGAGTCCGCCACAAAACGCGGCTCCGAAAGTGCCGAAACGCTGCGCAAGGCGGTCTAATTTCAATTGAGGGACAATCAGTTACCGGCGTCCTGGTCGACTTCGACAGGGCGCCTTATTTTTCAATGAAAAAAGAAGTTAGTCGGGAGAATTCGAACCGGCATCTCAACTGGGTGATCGCGGGCAATCCAAACTCGGGCCGGTGGATGGTATCAATCTCAGTTGCTCTCCTGTTCGTACTTCTGGTGAGCACTGGATATGTGCTGATGCGAAAACGAAACTCACCTCAAAAAAACGCTCCCCTACCTGTACGGCCGTCGATCTTGCTGCTTGGCGCTTGCAAATAAGCGCGAGGCTTTCCTGACTTTGTTTCATAACAAGGTAGCGTCATCAGTGGCTGGATTTCGGAGAAATCTTCCATAGTTGCGCAAGCGCTCTCGCTGCATCTGACAGCGCCCGCTTCTTGACATCCGGAATGGAAGTGGAAGTTATGGTTCCGGCGCGCTGCACAATGGGTGTGCGGTAAGGTGATACTTTGCCGCTAGCGCCTGCTTCGCAGACGTCGCGCACGGCACATTCAAACGAACGTTTCAGGTTCTTGGCAGGGGGGAAAATTTTTGCTGGGCTTTTGCTCGTCATCAGAACCGCTCCACTTTCTCTCGGTTTCAGCAATCTAACTTGCCTCAGAGCGAGCAACAATACAGCGTTGCGCCCAAGTACAAGGGCGCACTTTCCTAGCAAAGATCAGGATGTTATTTAGAACATCCCGTTCCACTGTAGTTCTGATGTTGAAAACATTGCTCAGGTCGTAGCGCAGGGCGACGTAGCGCGATGACTCAGCTAATTCCCCTCACATTTCTACGCAGCAGTTGCATCAGGCAAAACGCAAGTGCGAAGCGCGCGTAATGCATAGAGCGCGTCGTCCAGCAGAACGTCCTCTTCAATGTGATCGGTGTTCACTGCAAACAATTCTCTTATTCGGGAGAGGATGGCGTTCTCGGCTTCTGTAATCCGCTGGGGAATCTTATCGTGGTCCGTTTCAAACAGTGCGTTTTGATACAAAACGTGCCAAGGAACGCGGTCACTCGAAGGAGTGGAGGAAATACTTGAACTCATCATGGGAGTCCTCGCGCTAGAATGCGGCCCCCACCAGCTTGGCGGGTACTGGCGACTCTGTAGAGTGTCTGGGCCGAGTCGGAAGATATGGTGGAAATGGGTAGAGAACTATCGGGTGATTCCTGTATTTTGCACACGCGAAAGGAAAACCTGTGGAAGGACGCGCTGCCGCGTCCTCCCACAGTACTAAGCCGCCCGCCTGGACGTGCTCTTGCGTTCTTTTGATGTCTCGCGTCCTTCCGATTCTCCCTCGCCCTCTTCTGCCTGCGAGTTTATCTCTTCCGACAAGCTTGTAAGCGTCTGATCCGCATTTTTTTCTTCTTCCAAAGTCTGCTCGAGCAAGGACACATGCTCGTCCTCACCCATCAGTTCGGCAAAAGTGCGTACGGTTCCGTACCCAGCGATCTCATAGTGCTCCACCTTTTGAGCAGCCCCGATAATCGCCGCATCCATTACCTCGTCCCGATAGCTCTCCTGCATGGTCTCAGAACCTTCTTTGACCAGGCCGTCCATTCCCAGACACTTCCTGCCAGTGGGCTTTTCGCCGAGCATGTCGAAGATTTGTTCCAGCCGGGAAACCTGCTCCGAAGTTTCACGCAAGTGATTTTCAAATGCCTGTCGCAACTGCGAATTCGATGAGG
>QIAK01000077.1:8526-20424 GCA_003225515.1 Acidobacteriota bacterium
ACTGGTTATAATTCGCAAACTATGTTGCTCTCAGGCAGCGAAACAATACCCCGGATACTGTATGCAGAAGCCGCTCTAGTGGCTCAAAGAGCCTGAAAGCGCCTTCAGTGCTGTGCAGGTTGAGTTTTTGGCTGATGACTTTCAGTTTCCCCGGTCGACAGTCGGTATTCAGTGAGGGATTGCACCACCTCTCTTAAGGTAGGGGCAGTATTGTTCCATTTAGCGCGCCCCTCTTAAAGTAGGGATGGCTTTGGGCCGCGTAGAACCCGATTTGGTTGTACACCGCAATCTTGCTTCCGCTCGCAAGCAATAGCTTCCGCTCGCAACCGCCGGTTCTTCAATTTGTTGTGAATACATCGAGGTCTACCACTATGAGTGTTTCTGTCGCATTCACATGTCCTCGTAGTCGAATGAATCACGTTGCTCATAGCCTTATTACTCTCTTGTTGTTAATTTCAGTTTCGAGCTTTACGGCGTGCGGTTCAGGCAGCTCGAAACCCGCGACAGTGGTCGACACCCCGCCTCCCCCGCAGCCTAATTACCCGTCAACGCCGCCGGTTCCCATTACATGGTCGCCGCAGTCGAGTCCCCTGCCTGCGCCCACGGCTCCAGTTCCCCCGCCGTGGCCAAATGGTTCCAATGATTTTCCTCTTACAGTTTCCAGTCCTCTCGACGGCGCGACTGTAACCTCGCCTACGAACGTCGTCGCCTCGGCCACCCCGAAGAACCCAATTTTCTTCATGCGAGTGTATGTCGACGAACAGCTCGCTGTTTATTTCACATTTACGAATTCCATCAACACTCAAATTTTCATGTCGCCGGGAACTCACAAATTGCGAGTCATGGCCGAAGACAGGCAGGGGTACATCTCGGCCACCATTCTGAACATAACAGTCAGTTCGCAGTCTCAAGCAACCATCAGCGACATTCAGACCTTGCCGGGCTGGCAGTCCTGCTCAGCGCTCTTTCCGGCCGGCTCTGGACGGGACGGACAGATTTGCGCCGCCGGACTCGGCACCGCTGAATCGACTCTTACGCAGAACCAGTCCTCCCCCGCTATGGACGGCAAGTCAGCGAAGTTTTCGATGGGCGGTCCCACTGCATATTCGAACATGCTGTATTTCAATGCGGTCGCGGGCGGCGATAGCGTGAGCCATTTCATTTACGACTTGTATTTTTACATCGACAATCCCACCGCCTCACAAGCGCTGGAGTTCGACATCAATCAGACATTCGGCGGAAATCGCTGGGTATGGGGCTCGGAATGCAGCTTCGACGCTTCAAAGAAATGGGATATCTGGGACGACATCAACGGCTGGAAGCCCACTACGATCGATTGCAAGCCTTTTCCGGCCAATACCTGGATACACCTTGTGTGGAACGTGGAAAGAGTGGGGAACCAGGTGCATTACATCAGTCTGACGGTGGGCGATCAGACCTATAACGTCGACACGTACTATCCAAATCAGCCTGATTGGACGCTGGAAGAAATTGATGTGGCTTTTCAGATGGATGGAAATTATGCGCAGCAACCTTATAACGTGTGGCTGGATCAAGTGAAATTGACAGCCTACTGAGTCCTGGCTTGTTCTTTGCTATTAACGATTGCACGGACCGCATTCCTGACCGCTCGCAGATGCAGGTCTTCAGAATTAGATTTTTGGCGCATCGAGAGGTCGAAATGCGAGGCAAGCAATCCAGTCAGCGCGTGCAGCGCTGTTTTCTGATTACTGGATCGATTTTGTTAGCCCTAGTACTCGGCATCTTTGTCAGTTGCCAGGGTCTGCCTGCAAATGTGGCGAATTGCCCGGTCACTCCCACGCCACCTGCGAACACGTCCATCGTGCCGCCTGCTAAAGAACCTCCGCCTGCTGCCTTGTGCGGTTTCCCGTTGACCATTTCCAGCCCTGGGAATAGCGCGAGTGTGCACTCGCCAGTTCCTATCGTTGCGGCGGCCAATCCGCCGGATCCCATCTATACCGTGCGCCTTTACGTAGACGGCGCCGCCGTGCTCTACACGCCTCAACCTACGGTGAACCAACTCATCTGGATGCCGAACGGGCAACATACAGTTGAAATCGTGGCTGAAGATACTGCCGGATACATTGCCACCACTTCGATGCAAGTGAATGTGGTTGCGCAGGATTCGGGGGCGACGGCTATTCAAGACAGGCAAAACTGGGTTTCGTGTTCCGCTCTCATTGCAGGATCAACCTGCGCGGCAGGCCAGGGTGTGGCCAAGTCCACTCTTTCGCTCAACCAGGCAGCGCCATCCTTGGATGGATCGGCTGCAAAGTTCAGCCTGGCCGGCGACCACCCCTATTCCAACGAACTGTACTGGACGCCTTTGGGCGGCGGTAATAACGTCAGCCATTTCTCCTACGACCTATGGTTCTATATCGATAACGGCAACGCCCCGCAGTCGCTGGAATTCGACGTGAACCAGGCCTTCGGGGGAACCCGCTGGACGTGGGGAACTCAGTGCGATTTTGATCAGACACATCACTGGGACATATGGGATCCTCTACACGAAATTTGGGTTCCCACTTCGGTGCCATGCAACCACTTTCCTTCCAACACATGGATTCATCTGGTGTGGAACCTGGAACGTGTAGGCAATCAGGTGCACTACATCGACGTGAGCGTCGCCGATCAGACTTACAACGTTGATACATACTATACGGCGCAGCCGAATTGGTTTCAGGAGGAGATCGATATCGCGTTTCAGATGGATGGCAATTACAAACAGGAACCATATGACGTGTGGCTGGACGAAGTAAATCTCTTCACGAACTGACGTAGGCGTCCCGTATTTTGCGAATTGCGGAAGTTACCGGGTCTGAGCCAGGGTCCGCTCACCAACCTGCTGCCGCCACATGGCATAGTACAAGCCTTTTTGTTCTAATAACTCGGCGTGGCGCCCTGATTCCACAATCCGCCCGCGCTCCAGCACATAAATTCTGTCCGCATGCATTACGGTCGAGAGCCGGTGCGCAATCAAAATGGTGACGGCTTCCTGATGAGTGGCGACTTCGTTGATAGTCCGGCTGATTTCTTCCTCGGTGAGGGAATCCAGCGACGACGTAGCTTCGTCAAAGACCAGCAGTTGCGGGTGGCGCAACAGTGCGCGCGCAATCGACAAGCGCTGCTTCTCGCCGCCTGAAACCTTGACGCCGCCTTCCCCAATCAATGTATCCAGGCCTCGATCGGCGCGAGCCAGCAAGCTGTGAGCCGCCGCTTGCTGCAATACTTTCATGCACTCTGCATCTGTGGCATTCGGATTTACGAAAAGCAGGTTCTCTCGAATCGAGCCGGAAAAAAGTTGCGTATCTTGTGTCACAAAACCAATTTTTTCGCGAAGCACATCCAGATCCACGCGGTTCGAGGGAATCCCGTTGTACAGAATCGTCCCTGATTTCGGCGTGTACAAGCCGACCAGCAGCTTCACCAAGGTCGATTTCCCGGCGCCCGACGGTCCTACGAATGCGACCGTGTCTCCCTGAGCCGCACTAAAGCTGATCTCATCGAGTGCGAGGCTCGACGAACTATGATGTTGAAAACTGACTACCTCGAACTGCAGCGTCAACAACTCATTCACGGCCTCAGGGTCGACTGGTTTGGGGTCGCGGGGTGTAATGAGAATATCGTGAAAATTTTGCAGCGATACTTCGGTCTCGCGGTAAATATTAATGACATTCCCCAACTCCTGCAGCGGAGTGAAAATGTAAAACGAATAAATCATCAGGGAGAAGAACTGCCCGATCGTTATTTCCTGTCGAAAAATGAGATATAGCATCAGGAACAAAATACTGGTTCGCAAGGCATTGACCGCTGTCCCCTGAATAAAACTCAAGCTCCGCAGGTACTTCACCTTCTTCAGTTCCAGGCTGAGAATCTTCCCTGTAATCCCGTTCAGCCGTCTGACTTCCTGCTGCGCCAGTCCCAGGCTCTTCACCAGTTCAATGTTGCGCAGAGATTCCGTCGTTGAACCGGCCAGGGCAGTCGTTTCGGTGACGATGGTCTTCTGCATCTTTTTGATCCTCCGGCTCAGGACCGAACTGATAATCCCCAGCATCGGAACCGTGATTAGAAACGCTGGAGCAATGGACCAGTGCACCCGGAACGCGTAAATCATCACGAACACGATGCCAATCAACGAAATGAAGATGACATTAATCGCTGCGGTGATAAATCGCTCCACATCGCTGCGGACCTTTTGCAACTTGCCTAGCGTTTCTCCGCTGCGCTGATCTTCGAAGACTTGATAGGGCAATTCCAGCGAATGGCGAATGCCATCGGAATACATCTGCGCGCCGAGCCGTTGCACAATTACATTCGTGAAATAGTCCTGAAAGTTTTTCGCAACGCGCGACACAAAGGCTACGCCTACGGCGGCGGCCAGCAGCAGCCCGGCTCCACGGATGAATTGCGCCTGCGTGTACTGATGATATTTCGTGGCGTAGCTATCAATGACGTGCCGAAAAATCAGCGGGTCAAGAAGAGAAAAGATCTGATTGGTCGCCGCCAGTAGCAGCGCGACCAAAAACAGGGTCCAGTACTGTCTGGCATAGCTATATAGGAGTTTCATAGTGTAAGCGCTTTGGCCGGAATTCTGAGCTGGGCGATCTAAAGTTAGATGGAAGGTGAGTGCTTTCGATTCAGGAACATGCAGCCTTCTGTCCTGCACGTGAGCGCTGCACAACAGCACCTACCCACCCGGTCGCCTGCCAGTCTACTCCTGGCCAAGATTTCCTGTAACGCCAGGCGCAGTTCCTGCACTATCCCTATAAGTGGAAGACATCGGCTTGCAGAGCGGTGAGCCACAGTTCAAGGACTCTGTCTGGCAACCACTGGCTTAGTCCTATGTAAGCGCCGGAGTCGATCCGGGGGAAGCGGCTCCGGCACTTCTGAATCAAGCTTCCCCAGCAGCACCAGAGCCCTTAAACGGCTCACAGGAGCAGCCCCTCCCAGTGCAGAACGCTAGACTTAATCCCGCTCTTTGCCGCCGTGGCAATCTCACTCTTGTGAGACGCCCGGCCCCGGCCGCTCCCGTGCCCGAAAACGCCACCAACGGTCCGGTGCTACACTTTCTGACACTTCACAACGTACGGGGCAAGTACTTGCAGTTCCAGTCTTTTGACGAATCCTATCTCAGCCGCTTGCGGTCTGGTGACTTCCGCACGCAGGAGCATTTTTCCGCTTATTTCAGCGCACTGATCAAGATCAAATTAGGCTCCCGCCTCAAGACGCCGGAAGCAATCGAGGACGTGCGCCAGGAAACCTTCGCCCGTTTTTTTGTGGCATTGCGAGACGGCAAGATTCTTCAACCCGATCGCTTGGGCTCTTTCGTCAACTCGATCTGCAACAACGTCCTGCTCGAGCACTACCGCTCGGCCACTCGCAATACTTCACTGGACGGTGAGGAAGAACATGATTTTCCTGCGCTGAATGTGGATGTGATCGGCGCGCTCAGTGCCAAGGAGAGAGAAAAGAAAGTGCGCGAGATCCTGGAAAACCTTTCGGAGCGCGACCGGCGCCTGTTACGCGAAGTTTTTCTCGAAGAGCGGGACAAAGACCAGGTCTGCCGCGATTTCGGCGTCGATCGCGAATATTTGCGCGTGCTGTTATACCGTGCCAAGCAGGCATTCAAGTCGTCATATCTCAAGCAGTACGGAGAGAAGCCCCCAGATTTTGCTCCGGCTTGAGAACAGTGAATGCCGCCCGCACCTACTTCGTCATAAGGGGATGAATTATGGACCACACAACGGTGGTTCGCGACAAAACGACAGAAAGATACTTGCTCAACGAACTCGACTCAAAACTTCGAGACGAATTTGAAGAGCACTATTTTGGGTGCCCGGAATGTGCTCTTGATGTCAGCGCCGGCACTCAATTTGTTGAGCAGAGTAAGGTCGTCCTGGCAGAAAAATCTGCACTGGTTTCGGTACGCGAGACTCCTGGCCGGAATTCCGCGCAACGCGGATGGTTTGGCTGGTTGCGCCCGGCATTTGCCGCGCCGGCGCTGGCCATACTCCTGGCGGTGATGGGATATCAGAACCTAGTCACATATCCGAAGCTAAACTCCGAACTCGGCCAGCCTCAGGTCTTGCCATCGGTTTCAGTGAACGTTGGAACCTGGGGCGCAGGCAGCACCCCTACATCGATTCCCGAGGGCAAGGGCCTGTTGTTATTCGTGCGAATCCCTCCTGATCCGGCTTACGTGCGCTACACGGCAGAACTCTTTAGTCCCAGTGGAAAGGCGCAGGGCTCATTCACAATCACACCTGTGCCGGATCAGGATCAATGGTCCGTCATCGTTCCAGCGGTCCCGCGGGAAGCAGGAACCTACAGGATTGCAGTACGCGGCGTGACCAATAATGGGGTGGTCAAAGATCTGGGTGGTACAACCTTTCAATTACAAATTCAGAGATGAGTTGTAAACAAACGGGGGTTACACTATGGCCACTATGCCGGAAGCATCGAATAGCACAACACCCTCGCATGATTATCATGCCGAAGCCCACGTGCTCAGCGGACATTTGCAAAGTCCAATCGAGCAGGTAATCGAACGCCATGCGACGGTTGCTCTGCACGACCGCCGGGGAGGTCATCTCACCCGCTCCGCGGAAGACGTCAGCATTGAAGGACTGATCTGCTTCAGGAAAGGTGAGACTCGGGTTTCGGGATCCCGAAACCCGAAGAATCAGGGCTGGGTTACTCTCTCGACCTCGATCCTGGAGGGCCTGAACATTTTCGAAATCGTCACGGCAGATCGTCTCGTTTCGCAGGTTTCCACCGATCATGCCTACAAGGACGGCCACGTACCGCACGTAACCTTCCTCGGGACGCAGTTCACCAACTTCCGCGTCGGCGGCTTCAAGGTCAAGCTCACGCTCAATCTCGGCATTTGCGGCGACATTCCGGCCGGCGGGAAGTCTTATCTACAGGACCCTAAATTCCTCGGCGATATCAAAGCACAAACCGAAGCAATCACCGGAGCAAAGAATCTTCCCAAAGAGATCAAGGACCAGTACGATGGGAAGCTTGCCTACATCAACAAGCTCATCAGCACGAGCAAGTCGGACGATCGAGAGTGTCACGAGCCCATCACATGTTCCGTGGTTCAGAGCATCGGCGAAATTCCCATCCTCGGAGTGCAGAGGTTCGGGCACATTCTGGTGATTCCGGAGTTCGGCACGGTGACGCTGGGCGAAATCGAAGTGGGCGAGAAGAAGTATCCCGATGGGGACAGGCCGAGTCCGTATTTCGAATTGACGGCTATCAAGGCGAAACTCGGTTGTGTGGGCCACGGAACAACGGCAGCCGCAACCGTCACCGCCAATGGCCACCACAATCCTTAACACTTCTGGCCCTCTGCGTCACTGTCGCGTGGATGATCTCGTGCGATCGAGAACGCCCGTCTGCGCAGCAAATGTTCGAACAGGCGAATCAAGAATTCCTGCATGGAGACTTGAAACATAGTCAGCATGACGCCCGGCGGGGTTATGAAGAGTTTTACCGGTTAAACCAGGAATTGGCCTGGCAGTTTAGAATTCTGGAAGCGAAGGCAGCTCTGTGGCGTGGACTCTACGCAGATGTCTTCGAGATCCTGAAAGTAGTACCGGCTCCTGCCGGCCGGCCAGATTTGTCTATCCCCACATTGACATTAGCTGGAGTTGCCAACGTCAATACTCACAACTTCCCCCAAGCGGCACAACTGCTGACTAATGCCGCCGAACTCTGTGCCTCTAGCTCGCAAGCGAGTTGTGGATATGTGCTACAAGCACGCGGTCTCCTGGAAAGCGAGCGGGGGCAGTCAGATTCGGCCGAGCAATTCTATAAACAGAGTCTTTCCTTCTCCCGTTCCCATAACGATGCGTTCCTCGAAGCCGACTCGCTCCTCAACCTTGGGGCTGAGTCGCTTGCCCGGGGGCGTTTTGGTGAAGCAATAGACCGGTCCGAAGCTGCGCACCAAATTGCGAAGATTGCGGGGGCTGAAATTCTCGAACTCGTCACCCAAGGCAACATCGGATGGGCCTTCTATAGGCTTGGTGATTCTGAAAAGGCTCTGGAGTTGTCCTTGGAGGCCGAGAAGAAGGCAGCTGCACTTGGAGATGTATTCGACCAGGAAAACGAGCTTACCAATATCGGCTACATCTACATGGACGAGCGTAAGTTTGATATGGGGGCGCACTCCTTTCAGCAGGCATTGGCGCTGGCCGAGGGTATTAACGCACAGCAAGATGTCTACAACGCTCTGCGAGTCCTGGCGCGCCTGGCCCTGCAAACGGATGATGAACCTAGGGCAGAGGACTACGCCGAGCGAGCTCTGGCTATCGCTCGCAAGGGTGGCAACCACGTTGATGAACTTTATCCCATGCTGGTTCACGGGCAAGTCGCAGCCCGCCGCGGAGACGGTCCCAAGGCTCGCGAAATATTAGAACGGGTCAAGAACGATCAGGTGTGTCCCGCCTTTCTGAAGTGGGATGCCCAGCATTCACTCGCGCGCCTCTACGAAGATGAGAATCAAGCCACCGCGGCGGACCTTGAATATCGCAGAGCCCTCACCACATTTGAAATGGCGCGAGCGACCGTGCAGCACGAAGATTTTCAGTTGTCATTCCTAGCCAACGCGTCGCGTATTTACGACGACTATGTTCATTTTCTGGTAGCGCAGGCCAAGAGCGACGACGCACTCCGCTGGGCCGATTACAGTCGTGCTCGAACACTGTCGGAAGGATTGGGCTTACTCTCGAAAGAACACAAGAAACAAAATGCGGCCCAGCCTCCAGTCCTGGACGCTCGTTCGATTTCCCGCCGGGCAAAGTGTGCACTACTTTTTTATTGGTTGGGGGAAAAACAGTCATATCTCTGGGCAATCACGCCGCAAAAGAGCACCTTATTCTCACTTCCTCCCCGCGCGGACATCGATTCTGTGGTGCAGCGCTATCGCAAGTCACTCAACGGTCCGCAAGATGTTCTCGAATCCGGCGATGGACGTACCCTCTATCGGATGCTCATCGCGCCAGCTCAGGGCCTTCTGACGAGAGGCGCGAAGGTCCTGATCATTCCCGACGGGAGCCTCAATAATCTTAATTTTGAGACGCTGGTGGTCACTGATGCACGCCCCCACTTCTGGATTGAAGACGCCGAGCTCGCCAATGCAAGCTCGTTGCGCGTGCTGGCTGCGTCTCTTGCTCGGCATAATATTCGTGAAAACAAACACCGGCTGTTGCTGATCGGCGACAGCGTCGCATCCAGCAACGATTATCCTGAACTGCCGCGCGCCGGCGCGCAGATGTCGAGCGTCGCCAAGCATTTCGCCGCCGCACAGGAACAGCTTTACCAGCGTGATCAGGCGACTCCGGCGGCTTACCTGGCCAGTAGTCCTGAGAAGTTCTCGCACATTCATTTTGTCGCGCATGGTACAGCCAGCCGGCTCAGCCCGCTCGATTCCGCGATCGTGCTCTCCAAAGGCGCCGGCGAATCAGATTCGTTCAAACTCTACGCGCGCGATATCGTCCGGCGTCCTCTGCAGGCTGACCTGGTCACGATTTCTGCGTGCTACGGTGCCGGAGAACGCGCTTATTCCGGGGAGGGACTGGTCGGACTCGCGTGGGCTTTCCTCAGAGCGGGAGCACACAACGTCATCGCCGGCCTTTGGGAGGTTACCGATGCATCTACCGAACAATTAATGGATCGCTTTTACGATGAACTCGCTCAGGGAGCCAGCCCCGATGCGGCTTTGCGCACCGCTAAACTCTCCTTACTGCACGGCGCCACATTCCGCAATCCGTTTTACTGGGCGCCATTTCAGCTCTACACCGGATCCTAACGGCGCCAGCTTGTCTCCACGAACTGATATAAGCTCATAAGCAGGTTTCTTTTCCAATGCACATCTTGCACGTAATCGGCGCTCGCCCAAATTTCGTGAAGGCCGCACCCGTGCTGCACGCCATTCGCACGCGGCCCGGAATGCGGCAGACACTCGTGCACACCGGCCAGCATTACGACAAGAATCTATCGGACGTCTTCTTTTCTCAACTTGACATCCCCGCTCCGGACGAGAATCTCGGCGTTGGCTCCGGCTCGCACGCGCGTCAGACAGCGGACATCCTGACCGCCTTCGAGCCTGTTCTGCTCGCGCGCAAGCCCGACATTGTGCTGGTGTACGGAGATGTGAACTCCACAATCGCGGCGGCCCTGGTGTGCGCCAAACTGCTGGTTCCAGTTGCGCACGTCGAAGCCGGACTTCGCTCCTTCGACCGAACCATGCCGGAGGAAGTAAATCGCGTCGTCACCGACCGCCTGGCCGACATCCTGTTCACTCCTTCGGAAGATGGCGATGACAACCTCACGCGTGAGGGCGTGTCTCCGGAAAGAATTCACCGCGTCGGGAACGTCATGATTGATTCCCTGGTGCGGTTGCTCCCGGCTGCGCGCCGTTGCGGCACGAACAATCTTCCCGATCGTTTTGCCCTCGTTACGCTCCACCGCCCCTCGAATGTGGATGATGGCGACACCTTGAAGAGCATCTTGGAATCGTTGCTCGCCGTGAGCAAGCAACTCGACGTCGTGTTCCCCGTTCATCCCCGGACGCGAGCCCGTATCGCCCAATTCGGCATTGCGACCGACCAACTGCATCTATTGGAGCCCGTTCCGTACATTGAATTTCTTGCCATGCAAAGTCGCGCCACGGCTGTGATTACCGACTCAGGTGGAATTCAAGAGGAAACGACTTTTCTTCGAGTGCCCTGCCTCACGTTACGCAGCAATACCGAACGCCCGATTACAGTGACGATGGGAACGAACACTCTGGTCGGTCAGGATAAGAAAAAGCTTGCGTCTGAATTATCAGCGATTCTTGAAGGCCGAGGTAAAAAGGGAAACGTTCCGCCTCTTTGGGATGGGCACGCGGGAGAGCGTATTGCCGACGTGCTTCAGCGTTTCGAGCCCGCACGTTATTCGCTTGTGTAATTGATTTCCATACGTCGTACTTGAATGCTCGAAGCATAGAGCGCGATTAGAGCGACGATCATTATTCCCAACACCGCAGCTGGAGCCGAGACCGGGTCGGAGTTCGACACCAGCAACGCAAGTATGGGCGGAATATCCGGAGCACTTGGAATATTTACCGGGCACAACGATTTCAGGTAGTAAATAACACTGAAGTGTTTGAGAATTCCCGGCAAGAACGGGTTGATGCCTTCCCATATCAAAATCGCCGCCGCCGGCAGGATTGGATTGCGGAACAACATTCCCGCAACCAAAAAGAATGCGCCGTACCCAACACACGCGAGTGCAGTCACACCCAGATAAATGGCGGCATTCTCGAGACCGTGATTGTGATAGAGATACACGTCTCGCACGCTGGGAGGGAAGTGCCACAAAAATGCGATGGTCTGCAATAGTTCACTGGTCACAAAAATCACGCATGTAGCGAGCAGGCCCGCCAGGAACTTTCCCGCCATCAGCACTTCGCGACGAATCGGGGCCAGAAAATAAAAATGCAGGCTGCGATCGAGAATCTCGCCCCGGAACAGGTTCATGAAAATTCCCAGACATCCAAAGAAGATTGCCAGCCGCAGGAAAAAGAATTGAAAGACTCCGGCAAACATAATCGAATCGTCGCCGGGATTGTAACCCTCGCGAATGTGGGTGCCTTCGACTTTGCCGTCCGCCAAAGCGACGTAAAGATCGTTCTGTCCATCGGAGTAGTGATAGTCCTCGCGAAGCACATCGGCAGTCGAATTTTCGCCGGTCACTCGATTTTCATTCCCTCGATTTTCATTCCAATGATAGCTACCCGGCGGCTTTCCCAGCATGGTCACAACCTCTTCCCGCGTCATCCCCGATTGCACCGCGGCCAGATCCTGATACGTCAAAGGCTTATCACTC
>QIAK01000077.1:20645-24552 GCA_003225515.1 Acidobacteriota bacterium
AAAGCCACGAGATTCATCTCCAGATAAAACCGGTCTGCATCCCGTGTCTTCAGCAGCAAGCCGCGCTCGTCCTTGTGAATGGCGACTTCGATGGTGTGCTCGTCCGCCAGAAATTTGGCCGCAAGTTCTCGAGGCCGGTTGCAGCGAATCAAAATCTGCGTGGGATGCTCCTGAATCTCGCTGCGGACTGTGGAGATTTGCCCCTCTGCAACGACGTAGCCATTACTGAGCAAAATGACCTGATCGGAGATCACATCCACTTCGTGCAGGATGTGGCTGGAAATGATCACGTAACAACCTTGCGCCGCCGTCGACCGGAACACAGCAATCATTTCCGATCGAGCCAGGGGATCCAACCCGTTCAAAGGCTCGTCGAGGACCAGCACTTTCGGATTATGAGCCAAGGCCTGTGCCAGCCGGATTCGCTGCCGCATCCCTTTGCTATAGCCCGCGATGTTCCGGTTAGCGTCATCAGCCAGGTTCACGCGCTCAATCGCTTTCCAAGCCAGTAGATCGGCGCTCTCCGCGTCCATGCCCGCCAGCCGGAGATACGAATTCACAAACTGAAAGCCCGTCAGCCCCTTCGGAAAGGCATCGAATTGCGTGCTGTAGCCCAGAATTTTGAAAAGCTTCTCTGGATTGTCGGTCGTATAGTCGAGCACCTGCACCCGCCCGCGCGTCGGTTTCACCAAGCCCGTCATAAGATTCATGAGCGTGGTTTTGCCGGAACCGTTCGGTCCAACCAGGCTGGTAATGCCCGGCGGAATCGAAAGATTGACTCGGTTCACGCCCAGAATCTCTCCATAGAATTTCGATACATCCTCGAAGATGATGCGATCGCTCAACGGATCACCTCGTAAGCACGCACCTTGCGCATCAGCAGCCCCAGGCAGATCGCGCAATAGAACAGCAGCGCCATCCAGGCCTCGGCAACGGGAATGTCATGCATCGCGTCCACCCGGAAAATCGCATTCCAAACCGTAACCATCAGATAGCCGACGTTAAAGAAGTGACCTGACTGGGTTCGCAGCACTGCATTGATGGCCTGAGCGAAGCCTGCTCCAAAGAACATCACACCCAACAGCAAGGCGCCCGCCACGATTCTCCATTTCACCCACGCTGAGAGCGCCATTGCGAGCAGCGACAGAAACGCAATCCATATCAGCGATGAAATCAGCAAGCTGCCTGCAATCCAAAGATGACTCCAGGCCCAACCAGGTCCCGCGAGACCCGCTTGAATGATGAACAGAATCAATCCCGGAACCCACGTGATTTGCGAAAGAAGAATAGCAAGCACGGATGCCTTGCCCAGTACGTACTCCACCCTGGAAAATGGCCGGCAGAAATACAGTGGCAACGCGCCATTTGCAAGATCCGGCGAAATCAAGCCCGGTCCGGCGAAAGCGGTCAAAAGAAAAGCAAAAACTCCCTGCACGCTCATCAGATTGAAAAAGAACTTGTTGTCGATAGAGATCAGCTGGCCCGGCACTCCCAATTCCTGCAAAAAGCTCGCACTATGCGCCAGGTAGATTATCAGCAGGCAAGCAAACGGATAGAAGAAACAGACCACAAACAGTCCCGTCAGAAACTTCGAACGAAATAGTCTTCGTCTGGAGTAACGAAAAAGAACGAAGCAGCGCGACCAAGGAGCCGTTAATACTCCCGCGTACGGTTTGTAGTTCCGCCGGTAAACTGCCATCAGCTCTCCATGGCCTTCAGGAAAATATCTTCGAGCGTATCCCGCCGAAAGTTCATGCGCCGAATGCGAACTTGCCGTTCCGCAGCCAGACGGAAAATGTCGCGAGTCTCAATGCCATCCGCGAGAATCATCTTCATGCGGTTCGCCGTTACCGCGCACTCACAGCCAAGTTTTTCGATCGCTTCCGTGAAATCGGCATTCGCGCCGTAGGTTTCCAATTCCAAAAATCGCTTATTGTAGTGCGCGATTCGTCCCTGCTTCAGGATCAACACTTCATCACAGGTATCCTCAACATCACGCAATAAATGCGAGCACAGCACGATCCGCATCTCGCCGCCATCGCGAATGTCTCGGATCATGCGGATCATGCGCTGTCGCGCAGACGGGTCAAGGCCGTTGCTCGGCTCGTCCAGAATCAGCACCTTCGGTCCATGCACGATTGCCTGCGCCAGCTTTGCCAGTTGCTTCATGCCCAGGGAATACGTTCCCAGCTGGCGGTACCGTGCCTCTGCCAATCCCACGTAGAACAGGGCCTCGTGCGCACGCTCCAGCGCCATATCCGCCGGCAAGCCGGAGAGTTCTCCCATCATCTGCACGAACGAGACCGCGCTCATCTTCGAAATGAAAGCGTCGTTCTCCGGCATGTAGCCCACCACGGCCCGAATCTTTTTAATCTCCGATCCCACGTCGTACCCAAACACGCGCGCGGAACCTGCGGAAGATTTGTAGAAGCCAAGAAGGGTATTGATCAGTGTGGATTTCCCGGCGCCATTTGGTCCCAGCAGGGCGATCGAACGCCCGCGCAGTGAAGTGGTAAGGCTATGCAGGATCTCCCGTTTTCCAAACCGAACGGAAAGATCCTGCAATTCAATCAGCGGCGGAAGCGGAGCAGCAGGTATCCTCTGCGCGATCTCGCCGTTTGCCACTCCGGGTTGTATCGTCGTGCTCACTGGGTTGGCAGTGTCGAATGACTGATTGCCCCGCCGAGAAACATCTGCGGCAGGAACGGCCCATTATCGCCCATGGTCAACAGAGTGCCCAGGTCGAATCCCATGAACCCGCTGTTGGTCGCCACCACGATCCGGTCGGGCTCGCCATAGGCGTAAATCAATCCGGGAGCGGAGTTCGCTGTGAGCGCATCCACCGATTGCTGTTGCTGCCGGGTCAGCGCCCCGCTCGCTTTCAATTGTGCCGCTAGCGGACCCACCACCGGACCGAGGTTGTGATAAAAAATCGCCGAAAAGTTCGTGTAGCCGTCGTTCGGCAATAGAGCCTGAAAGCCGGACGAGTGCGCCAGCGTATATCCTGCCTCGCGCGATTGAATCGCCCGAGAGATCGTGCCCATGTCCGGCGCAGCAACCAGATAATTGTCGACAAACGTGTAGTCCATTTCGGTGGCAGTATTTCCCGGACTCCTGATCACGTAGTACGTGCGTGACCCAACCAGCCGCTGCGTTAACTGCAGCGCATGCTTCCCGGCACTGGGCTCCCGGTTGAAACTGTCGACCAGCTTCGCAATTGTGGACTGCAGGGACGCGGGATCGTACACCTCGAAAATCAGCTTCCAACGCGGAGTTGGGAGCATTGGTCCGTCGAACGCCATCGTGACCTCACCACCCAGTGGTGCAGTGATGTCGTTCAGCACGTTTACGCCAGTCTTCGATTGAAACTCGTTTAGACGCTGGGTGAAGTTGGCGTCGCCGCTTCCAATCATTTTGAAGAACTCTTCCATGATGGTTCGCGGATTCTTGATCACGGCCGACGTCACCATGCTGGCCTCGGGTGAAACGAACTCCAGCGACCCCATGGAAGCGGGCGCCGCCAGCCAAGATGCTACGCCCTGGCGTTCTGCGGCGAACATCAAGTCGGCACGGCTTTCCGTTTTGCCCCCAAGCTCTCGATGTTCCATGGTCAAGTACCGGACGTCCCCCATCCCGCTCGGCAGTTCGCTTTTGCCGTTAGCAGCTTGTACGTTTTGCGCGATAATTTGTTCCATATTCGCGCAGAAAAGCCATTCCGCCCCCTGCTGATACGAACGGGCAATCTGCTCGTAAAAGGGAGTATCGGCAAAAGCGCTGGCCCCGTGCTGCTGGGCGCGCGTCGCAGTACGCTGCAGTTCCGCCAGATCCGGGCTGGCGATCATCAGATCGTTGTTCACATAAACCAGCAGCGGCCGTGTCGCCCTCGGTGCTGGCGTCGCCGTCCAAG
>QIAK01000077.1:24587-29246 GCA_003225515.1 Acidobacteriota bacterium
GGAACTTAGCTTCCGGCTTTCTTTTTCCAAAAAGCTCTCCAGCCCGCCTTGTTTTACCTTGGCCAGCACCACCGGCGATGCGTATTCTGTTCCGTCCTTCCAAACGGCAATCACGATTTCGTCACCCAGATAGCTGCTGAACGTTTTCAATCCGATCAACACGTCTTCCAGCTTCGGCCCGCTTCCTTTCTGCTGTTGCTTCCACCACTTGCGCAGCTCCGGGCTCTGCTCCAGCCGATCACGAAAGAGTCTGCTGGCTTCTCCCAAGGTATTCGCAAGATTGGGAATCGCCGCATAGACCACAGTATGATCGGGAACGTACGGCAGAAGCTCAGAGCTGTAGCGCAACCCGGGTCCGGGAATCGCCGCAAATTGCTTCTGCAGCACTGCGAAATCTCCCAGCAGAGCAAGATATTTGGCTGAATTCTTGCTCCACGCAATCTCGTCTTGGATTGAAACTTTGGCGACAGTCGCGCTCGAGGTCGCTTCATCCCCGGCGTGCAGATCGGTCGTCCGGCCTCCGTAGTCGACCCGGACTACGCCCTCAATCACTGCCACCCGCGACCCCTTCGTCCCATGATTGACAGAAAAAATAGTTCCCTTCACTGATACTAGGCCGTCGTCAGTCGCAACGTACAGACGACCCGAGCGCTGTTTCGCTGCCTGCACGATCACCTGTCCGGCATCCAGATGAATCGTCGTGCCCCTCCATGCCCGCGTCACTGAAAGATCGGAACGCTCGCCCATCTCGACTAACGATCCGTCGCGCAGTCGCACGACGGCTCTTGATCCTTTCGCGGTGCGAACTTCATCGCCATTCCTGATTTCATAACCCGCAGGAATCAACCGCATTCCAGCCCCAGAGCCGGTGTAGAGCGATCCGTCAACTGCCTGAACCGAAGCGCGCACGGTATGCTGCCCGGGAAGCTGCCCATTGTCGAAGGCAATTATTGCGACCGCTACCGCCGCTACTGCAGCCGCACTCATTGCCCAGCGCCAAGCCGTCGAGTCTGGACGTTTCGCCACAATCCGCAGCTCGGTCTGCCGTTCTCCGGACCGCGCACGGTTCAGAGCGTGACGGCATGCTACGCACGCATGCACATGATCATCAAATAGAGTGGCGCGTGCCGGCGCGAGTACTTTTGCGAGGTATGCTGGAATCAGCTCCTGAAAGTCTTCACAGCTGCACAAGGTGTGGGTGCTCACGTCTCTCATCTGAGCAGCCCCGGCAATGGACTTCCATACGCGTTCACCCGCCTGCGCGACGATCTTATCGTCAACCTGTTCATTCCGAACTTCCGACAGCAATTGCTCGAACTTTTCATTCTTCATGACCTGTCTCCTAAATACGCGCCCAGCTCCCTGCGCAGTTGTTGCCGGGTGCGATGGACAATCACCGCAACCAGTACTTGTGAAATTCCGAGCATCCGCGCGACCTGCGGATTGCTGAAGCCTTCGATGAATCGAAGCACAAAAATTTCCGCCCACCGGGGTTTCAGCTGCGCCAGCGCCCGCCCCAGAGCCTGCCTCAAATCGCCGGGATGTTCATGAGCTGGTTCTCGAGCGCTGCGTTCACGGCCGCCCGGCGCAGGAAACCCTCCTCATTCTCAACAGCCTCAAAGCTCGCCGCCCTGCGGAACAGGCGCAGAAAGACCGTCTGCGACACGTCCTCGGCGTCCGCGGCATTGCCTGTGATGCGGTATGCCGTACGGAATACCAGGCCGTTATGCGCCCGAAACACTCGATCGAATTCGCTCGGGATTTCGATTCCCCGTTCCTCTGCCAATGCGCTTTGCAGGGTACGCCTCCAGTTGCGGTCTTTCACAACTCTTTCTTTCACAAGTAAAGACGGCCCCGCGGTTGAGTTATTACACTGAGCCCACCTTTATTTTTTGGGGAGTCGCTTATCTGGAGCGGGCGCCCTCGCCCGCTACTGCCGATGGACAAGAGGAAGAAGCGGGCGGGGGCACGGGGGCACCCGCTCCACACCTTTGTATTCAAAGGATTAGCGGCAACATCGGCATGCCGTGGCCAGTGACACCGACCTGAGATCGACCCCTTCGGCTCACCAGTTAAACATCGTTCCGTCGAGTTTCCCGTCATAATCAACACCCAGGCCGACCGCGTCCCCGGGATGCAAGTATCCGCTCTTAAAGGAATACGCATGCGGAAATACCTCGTCTGTCTCGCGGGTGTGCCGCATGTATTCCTGAATTCCAAAATTATTCACGGAAATGTCGAAGTGCAACGCCGCGGCCATCGCGACTGGGGATAAGTCAGTGGCCCCATGGGATCCCGTCCGGACGTGATAAACCTCCGCCAACGCGGCAATCTTTTTCAGATGGGTTAACCCTCCCCCGTGAACTACCGTCATGCGCAGATAGTCAATCAGTTGTTCTTGAATCAGAACGTGCGCATCCCAGATCGAGTTGAAAATCTCTCCCACGGCCAACGGAGTGGTCGTGTGCTGGCGAATAATACGAAAGCCTTCCTGCAGCTCCGCTGTCACTGCATCTTCCAGCCAAAAAAGGTGATAAGGCTCCAAACTTTTTCCCAGCCTCCCCGCTTCAATTGGAGTCAGACGGTGGTGAACGTCGTGCAGCAAATGCAGATCGTCCCCAAATTTCAGCCGCAGTGCCTCGAACAATTTGGGGACATGCAGCAGATATTTCTCTGTCGACCATGCATTTTCTGGCGGTAAACCTTTCTCCGCGGGCTCGTAGTACAACTTATCGTGGGCCACTCCATAAGTGGAGGGCAGGCCCGGTATTCCCGACTGCGCCCGCACTGCCAGATAACCCATTTCCTTATACTTTCCAACTTCGTCGATCGTCTCTTCTATATCGCGTCCATTGGCGTGTCCATACACCATCACTCCAGTTCTACTTTGTCCTCCGAGAAGGTTATAAACCGGCGTGTTCAAGGCTTTTCCCTTGATATCCCAGAGCGCCATGTCGACTGCTGCAATCGCCGTCATGGTTACCGGACCGCGTCTCCAGTAGGCTCCGCGATACAAGTACTGCCACACATCCTCGGTCTGAAAGGGATCGCGGCCAATCAGGCAGGGAACCAGATGGTCCGACAAGTACGACGCCACGGCCAACTCGCGCCCGTTCAGAGTCGCGTCGCCGAGTCCGTAAATTCCTTCATCAGTCAAGATCTTCAGCGTGACGAAATTCCGCCCCGGGCAGGTGACGAATACTTTTGCGTCAACGATCTTCACAAGGTCTCCTCAGGATTGCACCGAGTGTATCGAAGGATTCGGTTCAGCGCATCCTACGCGTGATCGAGGGAATCAGATCTGCGCTGGCTTGAGCCGCGGAGCAAGCAGCTGAATAAAACCGAAAGCAATCAGATAGGCCAAGCCAGCCATCACGAAGATGGGCACATAAGAGCCGGTACGTTGCAAAATGTATCCCACCGCCTTGGCTACGAACATTCCGCTGAACGATCCTGCCATGGTGGCGAAGCCTACAACCGACGCGACCGCGCTTCGAGGAAACATGTCGGAAGCAAGAGTATAGATATTGGCCGACCAGCCCTGATGCGCTCCGGCTGCAATCGCGATCAGGAAAACCGCCGTCCACGCATGATTGGTGCGCGCCGCGAGCACGATCGGCGTCACTGCTAGGGCACATACCAGAAGCGCGGTCTTGCGGCTGGAATTGAGTGTCCAGCCTCGCTTCAGAAGCGCAGAGGAAAGCCATCCGCCCCCAATACTGCCGACACAGGCCCCGCTGTAAATGACGAAAAGCGGCAGCCTCATTCCACTCAGATTTAATCCCAGATTGCGGCTCAGGAAGTCCGGCATCCAGAACAGGTACACCCACCAGATCGGATCTGTAAAAAACTTTCCCAACGCGATCGCCCATGCCTGAGAAAGCCTGAGCAATGTACGCCACGGAACCGCCATCTGCGAAGTCAACGTCTGATCTGGGGGATCGCTCTGAATAAAAACTAATTCGGCCGCTGAAAGTTTCTTGTCGCCTTGCGGAGGGTAATAGAAGAAGAGCCAGCACAGAATCCAGACAAATCCCAGGGCGCCGGTCGCGATGAATGCCATGCGCCATCCAAAGCGAAGCGTAAGCCAGGGCACAACCAGAGGCGTTACCAGTGCGCCTACATTGGCACCGGAATTAAATATGCCGGTGGTCAGCGCGCGTTCCCGCTTGGGGAACCATTCCGCCACTGCTTTCACGGAAGCCGGAAAGCTACCTGCCTCGCCAATGCCAAGGCTAAATCGCGCGACTGCGAACTGAAAAATCGAGCCCGCAGCGGCATGCGCCATTGCGGCCGCGCTCCATACAAACACTGCCAGGGAGAAACCCTTGCGCGTGCCCAACCTGTCGATCAGCTTTCCGATGAATAGCAGTCCGGCTCCATAGGCAAACTGGAACGCCGTCACAATATTGCTGTAGCCAACTTCACTCCAGCCAAAATGGACTTGCAGCGTGGGCTTAAGCAGAGCGATCACCTGCCGGTCCATATAATTCACGGTCGCCGCGAAGAACAGCAATCCGCAGACGAGCCAACGGCGCCCGCCAATTTTGGACGGGATCGTCTCAGGCACGGTTTGTAGCGGAGGCGCAGTCACTGTTTCTGGGTACGGCAAATGTCCGTGTCTAGCCGCTGATTGCTAGATGTTCATTACTAGAGCTT
>QIAK01000077.1:29280-30102 GCA_003225515.1 Acidobacteriota bacterium
CGTCAAGCGCTGGCTGAACTGATATATTCATGCCTTGCATTGCTCATTCGTAGCTTCAGCAGTATTCAAGAGCGCACCACAATGTACGCATGAAAAGCTTTCTCACCGAAGAGTTCCTTCTGTCAAGCAAGGTCGCGCGGCGCCTCTATGATCAATTTGCCGCACCTCAGCCTATCTTCGATTACCACTGCCATCTTTCTCCGCAGGACATTGCTGAGAACCGCGAGTTCGCAAATCTGTTCGAAATCTGGCTGCAAGGAGACCACTATAAATGGCGCGCCATGCGGGCCCATGGTATCCCCGAAAAGTACATCACTGGCGAAGCGACTCCATACGAAAAATTCCTGGCCTGGGCCCGAACTGTCCCTTACACCCTGCGCAATCCGCTCTATCACTGGACGCACCTGGAGTTGCAGCGGTATTTCGGTATTAACGAGTTGCTCGATGAGAAATCCGCGCCGTCAATCTGGGAGCGCGCAAATGCTGTGTTATCTCAAGGCCTGACCGCCCACGCTATTCTCAAAAAATTTCACGTCGAGATTGTCTGCACAACGGACGATCCTGTCGACGACCTGCGCCATCATCTGGCGATCGCCAGGTCCAATCTAGCGACAAGAGTCTTCCCGGCCTTTCGTCCTGACAAAGCTCTGTCCATCTGCGACCCTGGATTTATTCCGTGGATCGAGCAGCTTTCGAAGGCTGCGAACGTCAATATCGGAGACTTAAACAGCTTTTTACAAGCACTCCAGAAAAGGCATGACTACTTTCATTCGCTCGGCTGCCGCCTTTCCGATCATGGACTGGACCACTGCTATGCGACCC
>QIAK01000077.1:30142-53800 GCA_003225515.1 Acidobacteriota bacterium
GCCACAGCGGAAGATCGAGTTGCTTGGGCCTCTTTCCTGATGCTGTTCTTTGCCAAGCTCGATGCCGCCAAAGGGTGGACGAAGCAATTGCATCTGGGAGCGCGGCGCAATGTGAATACTCTGGCCCGCCAAACGCTCGGTCCGGATACCGGGTTCGATACGATCGGAGATTTTCCGCAAATTCAGTCACTTGCCGCGTTTCTGGATCTGCTCTCTCAAGAGCGCGCTCTGCCCAAGATGATCCTGTATAACTCGAATCCTGCCGACACATTGCCTTTCGCTACGCTGATCGGCAGCTTTCAGGATGGCGAGAAGCCTGCAAAGATCCAATACGGCAGTGCATGGTGGTTCCTCGACCAAAAACAGGGAATCACGGCGCAACTAGATGCGTTATCCAATCTCGGCCTCCTATCCCACTTCATCGGAATGGTCACAGACTCTCGTTCTTTTATGTCGTACCCCCGCCACGAGTATTTCCGCCGGATCCTTTGCGACCTCATCGGACAGGATGTGCAGCGCGGTGACCTATCCGACGACGACGCTCTCTTGGGTCGGCTTATACAGGATATTTGCTATAGAAATGCCAGACGGTAGTGCCCCAATAGTAAACGCCCTAGCATCAATCAGTTACGGGATCAAAGCCTCTGAGTGTCTTCTTCCGCCCCGTCGGGCATCTCGAGATCACCTTTTCGCAACTAACAAATTAGTTGACGTTTTTGATCCAGCCTCGTCTGAATAACGCGATGGCGTCCGGAGGAGAAAGCTTTGGCTCGTAGCAAGTCCACAACCCTGACCGAAGCCGAGTTGCGCATCATGAATGTGCTCTGGGACCGGCAATCGGCGACCGTTCATGAGGTTCTGCAGGCTCTGCCCGCCAAGCCCGTCCTGGCCTATAACTCGGTCCTGACTATCATCCGCATCCTCGAGAAGAAGGGATATCTGAAACACGTCAAGGATAAACGCGCTCACGTTTACCTGCCGCTGGTAGACCGCAAGGATGCCACGCGCTTTGAAGTACGCCACCTGGTCAACCGATTCTTTGGCGATTCGCACGAACTGCTCGCCCTGAACGTGCTCGAAGAGACCAGCATTGATGCGGAAGAGCTTAGCCGTCTGCGGCAGCTTTTGGAAAGGAGCAAGTGACGTGACGATCCCTTTTGATATGCATGCGATCGCCCAGGTCTCGACGCTCCGAATCGTGGATTGCCTGCTGGAAGGTACGCTCATCGCTATCTTCGCAGGGCTCTTATTGAGAATCGCCCGCCGTCAGAGTTCCGCCACAAGATTTGCCGTCTGGTTCGGCACCCTGATGGCGATTGCCGTGTTGCCGTTGCTCAACGGTGTCGGGTCTATGCAAGGCACAACCAATGCAGACGGAGGGGCTAGCGCCGGTACTTTGAGCCGACCACTGATTACGCTGCCGTCTTCCTGGACGATTTATCTATTCGCAGCATGGGGCGCGATCGCTACATGGTCGCTGTTTCGCGTGGCTAGCGGATTGTGGCATCTTCATGTGCTCCGCAAGAATTGCGTCGCTGTCGACTCCGCGAAGCTGGATCCTCAACTTCAGCAAACGCTCGCGCGCAAGCTCACCTCTCGGTCAGTCGCGTTTTGCACCTCTGGCCGCGTGAGTGTGCCCACGGCAATTGGCTTGATGAAACCCGCGGTGGTGGTTCCTGCCTGGGTGATGCAGGAACTCTCCCCCGCGGAACTGAACCAGGTTCTGCTTCACGAACTCGCGCATCTCGATCGTTGGGACGACTGGACCAATCTCGCCCAAAAATTGATTAAAGCCCTGTTCTTCTTCCATCCCGCAGTCTGGTGGATTGAGAGGAAACTTTCTCTGGAGCGCGAGATGGCATGCGATGACGCTGTGGTGGAAGCGACGGCAAGCCCGCGTGCCTATGCGGAGTGCCTGGCGCACCTTGCTGAAAAAAGTTTTATGCAACGCAGCGTTGCTCTTGCACAAGCCGCCTTGGGCCGCATTCGTCAAACCTCGCTTCGCGTTGCTCAGATCCTCGACGCGAACCGGCACGTCAGCAGTCCCCTTGGAACCGGAAGAGGCTGGAAGGCTGTGGTATCGCTGGTAGCAGTGTTTGCCTGTTCCTGTGTTCTCGGTTTTTCGAGGGCGCCCAGGCTCATTGCGTTTACCAATGGGGAGATAAACCACGTTATCCCGACGACCACGATCGGCTCTAATGATGCCGTGACCGCGGGTGCCAGCGAGGATCAGACTGCCAATCAGATATCTCCCGCTCGGCAGTGGCAAGCAAAGCTGGTGCCAGTAAATTCAGCGCCAGCGAGGATTGTGCAAGCAAAACTGAGCACAACTCCAGTTCACCACATGCATTCTGAGCACGCTACAACACAGGCCTCAGGCTCGGTCCCGCTTCGGACAGGCATGCTTCGCCAGGCTAAGCTTCGGCAGACCATGGCTCGTAAAACGAGTGCTCAAGTTATTCCCGCCGCTTTCACCGGAACTCTATTCGTAGTCATCGAAGACAGCTATATTCAGGAACGTCCGGTGTTTCAAATCCAAGTGTGGCGGGTGATGGTCCTGCACCCCGTCGCCGATCCCGACAGCGGAGTTCCGGCTAAGCAAACATAGTCATGGAAGGGGCAGCAAACATTCGCACGATCGCGTTTGTAAGAACTAACGAATTAGTTATTCAGCAAACAACTCCCGAAAGGATTAAACGAAAATGAACTTCGTAACTCGATTGAAGGCACAATCAACTAAATGGACGCGCCGCCTGGCTATGCCAGTGCTTGCTCTGGCGCTAGCCGCCTCGTTCGCAACCTATGAATGCGTGAAACCCGCGGCGGCACGAGCGGCCAGCGCATCGCCCGCAGCCGCTCCTCTCGATGCCGATAGCGTCGGCGCGCTGCTTTCCCTCGACAAAGCGATGGAAACGTTGGCAGCCCGTGTGACTCCTGCCGTGGTGAACGTCACGGTCACATCGCGAACCAAGAACGAAGCGAATGGCAGGCAAACACCTGACGACATGCAGCAATTCTTTGGTCCGCAGAACCCGTTCGGTCAATTTTTTGGACCTGGCATGCAACAGCGCCAGCCTCAGATTGAGCACGGCATGGGCAGCGGCGTCGTAATTTCGCCCGATGGATATATCGTCACTAACAATCACGTGATTGATGGCGCCGTCGACATCCGCGTCACAACCAGCAATCGCCGTGTCATGAAAGCGAAACTGATCGGAGCCGACCCCGTCACCGATCTGGCGGTCTTGAAAGTGAACGCGACCGACCTGGCCAGCGCTCCCTGGGGAGACTCGAAAGAAGTGAAGCCCGGTCAGACCGTCCTCGCTTTTGGCAATCCCTTCGGATTCCGTTTCACCGTCACGCGCGGAATCGTCAGCGCTATCAATCGAGCGAATCCCGATCCTACGGATCGCAGCAAGCCTGGTGAGTTCATTCAGACAGACGCTGCCATCAACCCGGGTAACTCTGGTGGTCCGCTGGTGGATGCTCGAGGACAGGTGGTGGGCATCAATACTTTCCTGATTTCGTCGTCGGGTAGCTTCTCAGGAATGGGCTTTGCTATTCCGACCCAGATTGTCAGGCCTACGGTCGAGACCTTGATCCGCGATGGCAAAGTCAGCCACGGACGCATCGGAATCGGCATCGCTGATGTGACCCCTGAAAACGCTAAGTTCTTCGACGAATCCAACGCAACGGGAGGCGTGGTGACGCAAGTCGATCCAGACTCCCCGGGAGCAAAGGCTGGCCTGCAGATCGGCGACGTCATTACCGAAGTCGATGGACAGAAGGTCACTGACGCCGGCGAACTCCAGGTAGTTGTCGGTCAGAAACAGCCCGGAACGAAGATCTCGCTTACGGTCCTTCGTAACGGCAAGAGTATGACCGTTCCAGTCACGCTTGAGGAGCTCGGCAACCACAGCGAAGGCACTGATCGCGCGGGCAATGGCGAAGGCAAGATGCGCTGGGGCCTTGGCCTGAGCAATCTCACTCCCGAGCTGCGAGATCAGATTCAGGCGCCGCACGATATCCATGGCGCCGTGATCGATCAAGTACAGCCGGGCAGTTCTGCAGATAATGCCGGATTGCAGCGTGGGGACATCATCCTGGAAGTGAATCGCCACAAAGTTCAGTCCGCAGCCGACGTGCAACAAGCCCTGTCCAAGGTAGCGAAGGGCGAAGATGCACTGCTGCTGGTCTGGTCGAATGGCGGCAACACTTTCCGCGTGCTGCATTCCCCTGAAGGCGCCTAAACAAATAGCGCCGCACTCCCTAATTGAGGTGAGGGAGTGCGGCGCAATGCCTTTAGTAAGGCAGAATAAGCTTGCTATCTACTCTATCTCAGTTTTCAAGGAGTTCGAGCGGTTAGCGAGCAGTCGCAGTGTCGCCGGGCGCCTTCGCGGACGACTCTTCTTTGTGGAAGAGGTCGAGGCCGAAGTGGGGTTCGTCTTTGGTGCCATTGATCTTGAAAGGAACTTCAGCGCCTGCGCCATGCTTGTGGAAGAATGGATCGACCGGCTTCAGCAGAATTGATTTCCATCCCGTCGTCATCTGGGACAGCTTCGCGTCCAGCCGCAGCGATCCATGAAAATCAAACTTATTGCCGTCGAGGCTGTACTGTCCAGTCATGTCGGCATGAGTTCCCGGAACCTGAAAATGCAAATAAGAGAACGAAAGCACTCCTGTATCGAGTCTGAATTTCCCTTCCAGATCAGACGAGACCAGCGGAGCGTTCTGGCCCTTCGGGGCAGACCCTTTGCCGAGACTCCGCATGCTCAAGGAATTGATCCGATCCTGCAGCTTCTGATTGGTAAATTCGCCCTCGGGAATGTGAAAATTGCCCGTAAGCTGCAGCCGATTGGCGATATCCGCATGACCCGCCGGAAGATTCAGTTCGGCCTTCATTGCGACGATACCCGTCATGATCGGCGGGTCGGTTTTAACCCCAAGCTTGAGCAAATCTTCAACGGTGGCATGGCCGAGCACTACACCGAGTTCAATGTCGTGTCCCAGCGGATTTTTCATCCGCACGATCTTTCCTCGCGCAGTAAATGAAGAATGCAGAACGCGTGCTTTGACGGGATCGAGGTAGGTATCGCCGTCCGTGCCATCAACGATCGCATGAAAATCGGTGTGCAGCGGCACTCGATGACCGCTGACGGCGATTTGAAAGTCGGGCGTATCCGTCTGCCCTTCGACTTCGATTCGGCCCAGTGTTCCTGCGTATCGGCCTGTCGATGACAGGATTCCCCCGATGCCGGCGATCGTTCCAAGATCTGCATGGGTAAAGTCATACTCGCCACTCACGGCAGTATCGCGCGGACTTTCCTCATTCAGCGGTCCGAAAACACCTGTCGACTTGATATCGCCGACCGGCTTGGGATTGATCAGCGTTGCGTCGAAACGCAGCGGCTGCCCCGGACCTATATCCTTCATCCGCAAGTCGCTGATATCGAACTCCAGCGGCGGCTTGTTCGGCCTGGCCGTGTTGATAATCAACTTCGTGTCCGCGCAGACGAAATGGTCAACCGTGATGCTCATCTTGCCGCCGCGTCGCCTGAGGTTGCTCATTTGCTTGCGATCGTTCTTAGGCGGAACGTTCATCGTCAAGCCGCTCACATAGATCGTATCGACGTGCATGGGCTCGCGGAACAAGCTACGCACTGCCGTCTGGAACCGGAATTCCCCAATCTCGATTAGCGGCTGAACACCGTCTTGCCACGGGTTCGGATCGGTAGCGCCGTAAATCTGCAGTCCCTTACCCTCAACGTGCACGCCATTCGCCACCCACACGTGGAGCTCAGCTAATTCCACCCGGCTTTTGAATCGGGCCGAAAGCGTTTCGATCACGCGCGTTCGCAGAATCGGTTGCGCTCGCACAATCACCATACGAACGCATACTCCGATTATCAGCAGAAGGCCAAAGAGGATTCCAGCGATCCACCGCCATCGCCGTGGACGGCGGCGCCGCATCCGCACGAGATTCCCGCGACGGAGTGTGATTGGCGGCGCAGAGGATGGAGAGGGCGGAAGGGGTGGAGAAGATGGAGCGGAAGAGGCCAAGCCTCCCTTCTACGCTGGCCATATCCAAAATAAAATCAGGTCTTTACCGCAGAAGAATTTCATCGGTCCCTTATAAGCAAACACATGTGCTGGGAACGTAACACTCTGCAGCCGCTCGAGACACCGCGCGAACGATAAGCGAGGCGCGCAGGAATCGCGGGCCTATCCGTTCACCAATGCCATCATGTGCTCTGGATATCGCTTTCCCACAACCGCTTCCGGCGGAAACACTTCATCAATCCTCCGCAAATCCTCGGCGCTCAGTTCCACCGAGACCGCTCCAAGGTTTTCCTCCAGGTATTTCCGCCGCTTCGTTCCGGGAATCGGGACAATGTCGTCCCCCTGCGCCAGCACCCACGCTAAGGCCAACTGTGACGGCTTGCATCGTTTCTCACCCGCAATCTCTTCAACTCGCCGCACCAGGTCGAGATTCTTTTGGAAATTCTCTCCTTGAAACCGTGGACTGTTTCTCCGGTAATCATCCGCTTCCAAATCTTCGAAACGTTTGAATTGCCCCGTCAAGAACCCTCGTCCCAGCGGACTGTAAGCCACAAATCCGATTCCCAGCTCGCGGCAAGTAGCCAGAATGCCGGCCTCTGGGTCGCGCGTCCAGAGCGAATACTCTGTCTGCAACGCGGCAATCGGATGCACTTTCACAGCGCGCCTCAGCGTCTGCGCAGAAGCCTCAGAGAGCCCGAGATAGCGTACTTTTCCCTCTTTCACCAGCGCGGCCATTGCCCCTACCGTCTCTTCAATCGGCGTGTTGGGATCGACGCGGTGCTGGTAATACAAATCGATAGCCTCCACTCCCATGCGCTGCAAGCTGGCTTCACACGATCGCCGTACATAGTCCGGCTTCCCACTCACTCCGCGGACATTAGGATTCGACGGGTCGCGCACGATTCCAAACTTGGTCGCCAGAACGATCTGGTCGCGCTTGCCCTTGATCGCCCGCCCCACCAGTTCTTCGTTCTTGTGCGGCCCATAAACATCAGCCGTGTCGAGAAACGTAATCCCGAGTTCAAGGGCCCGATGGATTGTTGCGATAGACTCATCGTCATCCCGTACCCCGTAAAACTCCGACATTCCCATGCACCCCAGCCCGAGTGCCGATACTTTAAGCCCGCTGCGACCAAGCTCTCGAAATTGCATAATGGCTCCTTGCCGAGAAAAATAAGATTCCTGCTGCCTGCTCTCTAACAGATGCACCAACCCTCACTAACGATGGCAGAATAGTGAATCGTGTGTCGTACCTGCGCATCTTGATGATTTGCGGCTCGTGTGGGGAACCGCGGCTAGAAGCGATCAGAAAGAAGCACCTGAGTTGGATGAATCGTCATGCACAACATAGCCCTCTGGTTCGAACGCAAATTCGAGTTCTCCTTCCCCATCGAGCTGTATCCCAATCTATTAGCCCGTTTGCGCGGCACTCCCGCCAGACTGGAAGAGACGCTTCGCGGCCGTCCTCACAATATCTTGATCAGGAAACCGGAAGAAAAATGGTCAGCTCAGGAACATGCAGGACACTTACTTGACCTGGAAACTCTCTGGCTGGCGCGAGTAGCCGATTACGTCACCTGCGCCGATCAACTCACTGCCGCGGACTTGAAAAATCGAAAGACCCACGAAGCCAATCACAATGCCGTCCCGATGGAACAAATCCTTGCAAAGTTCCGCAAGGAGCGAGGCCAACTGCTGCAGCACGTGGACGAACTCAACGCATCACTCTATGCCCGAACCCTGCCTCACCCGCGCATGAAAACTCCAATGCGCCTCGTGGACCACCTGTATTTCGTAGCCGAACATGACGACCACCATCTGGCTCGAATCTGGGAACTGCTTCACGCCACTCGCTAGATCAATCGTCTCAGCGGTCGATTCTGATCGAAGGCTTCGTCGGCGGCATGACCTCCCCGACCTTCGCCGCGCTAACCCCGGCATCATTCAGAGCACGTACTAATGTCGCCGAATCGGGAGTCGAAATCAGCAATCCTCCTGCAGTCTGCGGGTCAAACAGCAGCGCCCGTACTTCCTCCGGCACTGCGTCGTCATACTCGACCAGGCACTCCGCAAATTCGCGATTATTCGTTAGCCCTGCGGGGACATATCCTGCGCGCACGCACTCCGTCGCTCCCGCAAGCAGCGGAACCTGGCCGGCGGAAATGCGGATCGAAACATTCGAAGCCATCACCATTTCGCGCGCATGCCCAATCAACCCAAATCCAGTCACATCCGTCAACGCGCTGACGCGAAACGCGCCGCCCGTAATCACCTCAGCCGCGCGTTGATTCAGCGTAGTCATCGACCGCACCGCCGCATCAATCCATCCCTGCTCGGCTTTCCCTCGCTTGATCGCCGTCGAGATCACGCCGGTTCCAATGGCCTTGGTGAATAGCAGCGAGTCTCCGGCCTTCGCGCCGGCATTCGCCAGAATTCTTTTTGGATGCACAATTCCGGTCACCGAATATCCAAACTTCGTTTCTTCGTCACGAATGCTGTGGCCCCCGATCACCGTGCATGCGGCCTCAATCATTTTTGACAAGCCGCCGGCAAGAATCCGCTCCAGAATTTCCAGATCGGCTTTTTCCGGAAAGCACACCAGCGCCAACGATGTTAACGGCTTCCCGCCCATGGCATAGACGTCGCTCAGCGCATTTGTGGCTGCGATCTGCCCGAACGTAAAGGGGTCGTCGACAATCGGCGTGAAGAAATCCACGGTCTGCACTAACGCCTGCTCGGGCCCCATCAGATACACTCCGGCGTCGTCGGCATGATCGAAGCCGACCAATACATTCGGATCATGTTGCCGGGCTAATTTCCCAAGCACCGTGTCCAGCGCCGCCGGACTCAGCTTGGACGCTCAACCCGCCGCTTTTACCGACTCCGTCAGTCGAAATGGTTTCGTGTCAGGCACAAGAACATTGTAGCGGGATTGGGCGGGCGATTTCAGATTGTAGATTTGGTATTGCTGCTGATTTCAGATTTCTGATTGCAGAATTGAGATTTTTTCCCGAAAGTTGACGATTGCGATTGGCTTGAAGTGTGCCTTCAACGATTGTCATCCTGAGCGAAGTGGAGGCAAGCGAAGCCGTCACGTAGTCGAAGGACCTTGTGCTTTGCGCGGCAGCATCCGCACTACTTCAGCGCAACATCTGTAACCCGAATCTCCGGATACTCGTGGTTCCACTGTGCGGAAATACTGTCGAAGGTCAGCCGAAAAGGCTGCGTCTGCCCCGGACCGAGCGGGGACACATTCAAATCAACGGGCTCAAGATATGCGCCGTTCGTCCGCACCACACGCAGGGGAACTTCTTCTGGTCCCTGAGCCACCTGGCCCATCGAATCTTTGAAGACAACTTCTACGACAACGTGCGTCACGGTCTTATCGCCGGAATTCGTGATCGTCCCATCGATATAGCTGACGGTCGCTCCAATGAAATTCTCCGCGGCGCTCATCTTGAAATTGGAAAGTTTCAGATTTGCGATGTAGGGCGACAACGTTTTTGCGGCCCTTGGCGGCTCGCGCAACAAAAACGCCGCTGCCAGTGCGCCTCCAATCACTACCGCCACCGCGATCCCAATAATCAAACGGCTGGAGTCGCGTTCCTCAGCGACCGGAGTTGGCTGTCCCAAGCTGCCCATGTGGAAATTGTAGGCTGTTGCTTTTTGATTGTCGATTTTATCTGGCGCGTAACTATGAAAGGCACTAACCACTATGGCCACTAAGGTTCACGAAGGAATAATTTCCGAGGGGGCGCGTAGAACTCTCTCCGCGTTGTCGTGATATACGTTCCGGAGAATCGCGTCGCTCAACCCAAATCCGTTCAGCGCCCAGTGATAGGAAAACTGTTCAGTCTCGTAAAAAAGAAAGGGCCGCCTTAAGGCTGCCCAACCTGAACCTTCACAAGATTTGGCGCTCGTCCTTTACTCCCCGCCCACCGTTAACCCATCAACGCGAATGGTGGGAGCCGCGACCGAGCCGCGGAACTCCAGATCATTCGCGATCTCAGAAATACTGAAAAATAATTCCTTCAAATTACCCGCCACCGTAATCTCTTCGACCGGATACGCGAGCTCGCCGCCCGAAATCCACATGCCCGAAGCCCCGCGCGAATAATCACCTGTGACCAGGTTTACCCCCTGCCCCAGAAATTCCGTAACGTACAGGCCTTCCTTGATTCCCAAAATCAATTCCTTCGGCGACTTTGTTCCCTGCTGCAGAAAATAATTTCCTGGTCCAATTCCCGGAGTCCCGGCCAGCCCGCGTGAAGCATTCCCCGTAGTCTGCAAGCCGAGTTTTTTCGCGGTATAGGTGTTGAGTAAATAAGATTTCAGCACGCCGTTCTCAATCACCACGGTTCGGCGCGTCGGCACGCCCTCGCCATCGAACGGGCTGGTTCCGAAGCCACCGCGGATGGTGCCGTCGTCGATGATGTTTACGTTGTCTCCGGCAATTTTCTGCCCCAGCTTACCCGCCAGAAATGACGCTCCCCGGTACACCGAGTCGCCATTCACCCCTTCGAAAATGTGCTCCAGGATCGAAGTCGAAACCATGGGATCGAAAATAATCGGCACCTGCGCTGTTTTTGCTTTGCGCGCACCCAGACGCCGCAATGTTCGCTCCGCAGCTATCTTGCCGACTTTCTCCGGAGCATCCAGCTTCGATAATGTGCGTGCCACCGAGTACCAGTAATCCCGCTGCATGGCGCCGCTTTCGCTCTGCGCAATCGGAACCGCCGCCACCGAACAATACGACCGCCGGTACTCGCCCACAAACCCGTGTGAGTTTGCCAGCACCTTATGCCCGGTCGCTGCATCGAAAGACCCGCCTTCAGAATTCTTGATGCGCGGATCAAAATCGAGCGCAGCCTTTTCAGCGCGGCGGGCGTACTCGATGCGATCCCCTCCCGGCAGCGAATACACATCCTGATAAAAAAGGTCGAGATCACCGGTAAGGGAACCGAGTAGCGACGCTTCGGGAATCCCCCCGAACGGATCTTCCGACGTAATCTTCGCCAGCGTTAACGCCGACGATACCATCCGGTCCAATCCGCTGCTGGAAAAATCGCTGGAGTATGTGCTGGCCGCCCGCTGCCCGAAGAAGACGCGCACGCCGATCGACTTCGAGCCCGACTCCTTCAGAGTCTCCACTTGTCCGAGCCGAACGAGAGTAGAGAATTCATCGCCTTCGCGCACCACGCACTCGGCCGCCGTCGCGCCGCCGCTCATCGCGCGCCGCACAATATCCTGCGCGATATTGCGCAGATCAGTTTCGATTTTCGGATTTCGAGTTTCAATTTGAGTAGAAGACATAATGGATATTTCGTGCGCCGACACGTCGGCGTCCAGATGCAAAGGGCCTATAAAAACCCAAGGTCCCTCGACTACGCATGAGCCTCGCTTCGCGATGCTCATCCTTCGCTCGGGATAACAATGAGCTTTGAGCTCAAGCTTGCGAGTTCGCCAGTCGCGTTACTGCATGAATCCGCCCGGATCTTTCCTGGCGGTCCCGCCCACGGTCATGCGATCAATTTTCAACGTAGGAATTCCCACGCCCACAGGGACGGCTTGACCATCTTTGCCGCAGGTGCCCACGCCCTCATCGAGTTTCAGATCGTTGCCCACCATCGACACCCGCGTCAGCACGTCGGGGCCATTCCCGATCAGCGTCGCGCCCTTGATCGGCGCGGTGATCTGGCCGTCCTCAATCATGTAGGCTTCAGAGGCCGAGAACACGAACTTCCCATTTGTGATGTCCACCTGTCCGCCGCCAAAGTTCACCGCATAAATCCCGCGCTTTACCGATCGGATGATGTCTTCGGGATGATCCTGCCCGGCTAGCATATAAGTATTCGTCATGCGCGGCATCGGGATGTGTTCGTAACTCTCCCGCCGGCCGTTACCCGTATCGGAAATGCCCATCAGGCGGGACGAAAGCTTGTCGCTCAAATATCCCTTCAGAATTCCATTTTCAATGAGCACGGTTTCCTGTGTCGGCTCGCCTTCATCGTCCACATTGAGCGACCCGCGCCGCCAGGGCATGGTGCCGTTGTCGACCACGGTGCATTTTTCGCTCGCAACGCGTTTGCCCACCAATCCCGCAAAGGCGGATGTCTTCTTGCGATTAAAGTCCGCTTCCAATCCGTGACCCACAGCTTCATGCAATAAAACTCCCGGCCATCCCGGACCCAGCACCACTTCCATATCGCCAGCCGGAGCCTCGCGCGCATCCAGTTGCAGAATTGCCTGCCGCGCCGATTCTTTGGCAAAGAATTCGGGAGTCTTCTCGCCAAAAAAGAAATCCAGGGCGACCCGACCACCGCCTCCCGAAGTTCCGCGTGCCGAGTTTCCCTCGATCTTGGCGATACACGATACGTTCATTCGGGCCAGCGGCTGCGAGTCTTCCGCAAACGTTCCATCCGACGCCACCACTAGAATGTTTCGCAGTTCATCGGCGTAGCTCGCCCGCACTTCCTGAATGCGCGGATCGGCCGCGCGCGCTGCTTTGTCGGCGCGCATCACCAGTTCCACCTTGGCGCTGATTTCCGCGTCCACCGACGGCAGCGTCACCGGGTACAGACTGCGCGCCGCGGATTTCTGAAAGCCCGCGACTGTCGCCTTGGCCGGAGCACTTGCGATCAGCGCCGCCGTTCGCGCGGCATGCAGAATACGCTCGGCGGAAAGATCATCGGTATACGCGTAGCCGGTTCGCTCTCCGGAAACCACTCGCACGCCGCAACCCGCGGAAATCCCCTGCGACGCCGACTTCACCATCGACTCGTCTACCATCAGCGAAGTCGAGGAAAGATATTCGAAGTAAAGGTCCGCATAGTCGCCGCCCGCCGAAAGCGCGGCCGCCAGATAGCGTTCCAGATCACTCTCAGTAAGTCCGTAATGTTCGAAGAAAAACCGCTGCCTGTTGGAAAGTTGTTTATCCACATTCATTTAGATGCCGCCGAGCCCAGCCGGGACTCGCAAGCAAGCTACTCCATATTTTCAAGTGGCCTTGAAGTCTTTGGGAAAACCACCGCTTCCGCCTCGCCGTGAGCCCATGGCTCCAGCCAATGACGGAAACTGCATGGCGCAAGACCATTCCTGACCGATTCCGTCCATTATCCCACATACCACTCCTCGTTCCGGCCACTCTTCCACATGCCTTGGCGATAAAGATGGTCATTCGTCACAGACTCCGGCTCTGGCAATGTGGACAATTCCCTCGTGAACTCAAATGCCCTTACTCGTACCGTGCAGGAATTCATGAGTGAGGCCTCCGGCGCGGTCGTGCTCGAAGACGGAGCCGTATCTTTCGATCTCGCTCAGTCGAAGTACTCGATTTCCGGAGAGTACGACAAATGCCTGCTGCACCTGTGGTCCGCGGAGCGCAACACCGTCCGGCGAGTGCTCGATGCCGAAGTGAAGAACGGCACGTTGAAGCTGTTTGTACAGCGCCTTGGCCAATCGCGTCCGACCAAACTCGAAATTTGCCGCGAGCACGATCGCCGCTCGCCCTCCGCCAAGAAGGCGGCTCGCTCCAGTTACCAGCAGAAGCTGCGGCGCGCACTGGAGCGCCACTTTTCTGGATTCGCCATCACCCGTCTCACAACCGCGGTTGACCTTGAAAAGTCCTTCGGCCCGATTTACGCTCGCGGATTGCTGCGCCAGGGGCAGTCCGCGTTCGCCATTCTTGGCGTCAACGCTTCGGAAACCCAGGCCTCGATCGATGCCTCCCTTACCTTTGCGATTCTCTGGCTCGAAGCCTGTCGCGTGTCCTCAGCGGGAAAATTCCTGGTTGAGGGACTGCGTCTTTTCGTGCGGCAGGGCAGCTCAGCCCTGGTGCGCGAACGCATGGCCAACCTGAACCGCGCCGCCGCCAAGTGGAGCCTGTTCGAACTGGACGAGCGCCACGACGCTTTAGTTGAAATCGACTGCACAGATCGCGGCAATGTTGCTACGCGCCTTGTCCACGCAACCAACGAAGACGCGGCCCTCGAACGTTTTGCCGATTCCATTGCCCGAATCAATGCCATCCTGCCCAATTGCGAAATAGCGGTACTCTCCCCAGCCGAGCTTGCCTTCCGTTGGCGCGGCCTGGAGTTTGCCCGCGCCCGGATGGGCGCCGAAGCCATAACTTTTCGCAGCAAGCAGGAAATCGTTTTCGGAGTCGGTGCCGAAGAGCGTGTTCTCGAAGAGCGGAATTGGCAGTTGTTCGTCGATCTGCTCAACGCAATCAGGGACACTCGCCATCCCTACGGCCCGCGCCAGCATCCCCTTTTCCGCCTTCGTCCCGAACGTTGGCTGGAATCCCTGGTCGTCGCCGACGTGAGTGTTATCGATGGCCGCCTCGACTCCCGCTCGCAATATTCCCAGGTTCCCGCGTTCTCCGCTTCAGACCGCGCCATGCTCGACGTCTTAACCGTTACCCACGAAGGGCGCTTGGCCGTAATCGAACTGAAGGCCGACGAAGATATCCACCTGCCTCTGCAAGGCCTCGACTATTGGTCCAGAGTTCAGTGGCATCATAGCCGGCAGGAATTTCCACGCTTCGGATACTTTCCTGAACGAGAGTTGTCGCCGCAGAGTCCGCTGCTTTATCTGGTGGCGCCCGCACTCCACGTCCATCCTGCAACCGATGTCCTGCTCCGCTATCTCTCTCCGGAAATCGAATGGGAATTCGCCGCCATTGACGAGCACTGGCGCGAAGGAGTAAAAGTCGTCTTCCGGAAGCGACCTGATCGTGGGTCGAGACCTCGAGGGTATACAGATGGGAGCGAATCTCTCACTCGCGCCGCAAGCTGAAGTTGGGGCATTCGTCCCGATTGCTGCTTTAACAGACCCATGTACTGTAAAGCATCACTTCCAGCGACCCAGCAGGCGGCGCACATCCACTAACTGCGCAACGTGATACGCGTTGTTCTCGCAAAATCGTCTGTCCGTCTCCCCACGGAAGCGGCGCGAATAAATCGACCTTCGGATTCGCCACCAACTCCTGCATCGACTTCAGATCCCGCCGAAAATCTTTGACGCCCTTATTCCACGCCGTCTGATTTGGCGGACCCTCAGTCTTCGGCCAATATCCTTCCGGCCACTTGGGAGAAACGTGCTTCGCATTTCGGCTGAACTCAAGAATGTCCCACTGCGCGAGACGCAAGTGTTCCAGCAACATCCAAGGTGAGTGCGGAAACTTCTCCGGCTTCGCGCCCCGCAGTCCCGCCGGCAAATCCTTCACGGCATCTTCGAACTTGGCATGCGCTGAACCTCCCGCGAGAAGCTCCAGAAGATGCCGCCGCAGAACTCTTTCGTGATTCGATGACTGCTTGGGATGTCTCATGGTTCGATCCTCCGCGGGCGCGCACTTATTTTAGCCAAGCCAGTTTAGCCGAGAGCGGAGGGTGACATTAAGCTCTCAACGCTGAGGATGGGGGGATGAAAATGGGAATTGCGAGAAGAGGGGCAGAGGATCAGTCCTTTACGCGAGATCGGGGAGATCCTTCCCTCCGCCTGGAGAACGGCTCTGGTCGGGATGACGCTTGTTCTCGGAATCCGAGCCGGCGAGTCTCCTTCGCAGATGGAGCGCACCGCGACGATCAGGTCGCGTGCTTAGCGTTTGAAAGTTTCTTTGGCGGTGAAATCGGGAAGCTGCCTACTTGTTCTGTGCCGTCGACGTTTGTGCCGGTCGGTCGTCAACCACGCTCCCGATCGCATCCCCTGAAAGCACCAACTCGACGCGCCGGTTCTGCTGCCGGCCTTCCGCCGTATCGTTGGACGCGATTGGCTCGCTCTTGCCAAAGCCGCGTGCTTCAATCGATCCCACGGGAATCCCCTGCTGCACAAAGTAATCGCGGACCGATTCCGCACGGTGCTCCGACAAGTCCTGGTTGTACTGATCGCTACCGACACTGTCCGTATGCCCTTCGACCGCAACATGCAGGCTGGGATAAGCCAGCACAATCCCTGAAACTTTCGCCAGCCGCTCCCGCGCCCCCGGCAGCAGTTCGAAACTTCCACTGCGGAACAGCACGTCCGACATATTTGCGATCAGCCCACGGGCCGAATCGCGCGTCGCCAGAATTGAATTCAATTGCTGCAACAGCCGCGCCCGTAGATCCTGCTTTTCCTTCTCCGCCTGCTGTCTGAGACTTTCAGACTGCGCGGCGGCGGCGCGAGCCTTGTCTGTTTCCGCGGATAACACTTGCTGCTGCGCGACCGCTTCGGCCTTGGCCTTTTCAGCCTCTTCCTTCTGGCGCGCGGCTTCTTGTGCTGCGGCAACGGCCTCCGCCTTCATGCGTTCGGCTTCGGCTTGAGCCTTCTGCGCTTCGGCGCGAGCCTGCTCGGCCTGCTGACGAGCCGCTTCGGCCTGCGCTCGAGCCTGTTCGGCATCCGCGCGGCGCCTGGCTTCAGCGTCCGCATCCGCGCGCGCTTTCGCTTCACGAGCCGCAGCGGCGGCCTGGGCTTCGTCTTCCGCCTTCTGCTTCACGGCCATCAGCCGCGCTTCTTCCGCAGTCTCGGTGGCTTCCTTGGCGGCGGCCGCGACCGCCGCTTTATTCTGCTTCTGGCGATAGATCTCTTCCGCATGCAGTAATTGCTGCCCCGCCTTGGATAAAATCGACGCCGCATACTTGTCTGCCGCAGCGATATGCGCGATGCGCACCGCATTGCGCGCCTCGAACAACTCAAGCGGAGTCTTGCTGTCGATTCCGAAAATCGCGTCCTGGATATGCGTGTTGGTCGAAGAGTATGTCCCCCGCGTTACCAGTTCATAGCGGGCGCCGATGATCTCGCCGCCGCTCCCGTTTACTGCGGCGCTCTCCATCACCACCATGTTTCCCGGCTGCGTCACCGCGAAATAGGGTTCCGCAGTAACGATCATTCCAAACGTCTGCAAGTCAGTGAACGCCTTCAGGTGCGCGTTGCCATTGTGATCGAGGGACACTTCGCCCAGGTTCACGGGACGTCCCTGCGGCGAAACCGCCCATGCTACGTACGTCAAGAATTCCAATCCAAACTTGGTGGCCTCTTCCAGTCCGGTAAACTTCGCGTCGATCTCAAAGTTGGTCTTCTTGCCTTCAACGCGAGCTTCGCCGGAAGCCCGTTGCAACAGATCGGTCCCTTGAAAGTCCACCTTGGTCGTGCCGCCCTGTAGTCGGTAATGCACCGCCTTTGTGGTACGCGAGACGGTGCTCGCCGAAGCTGGCGCCGCGGAATTCGCGGAAACAGAGGTTTGTGTCTGTGCAGCCGACAACGTTGCAACGGCAATGACGAAAATGGCAAAAGAGGTAGTTTTCAAGGTTCTTCTCAATCCTGAGGGAGGTTAAGACCTAATTAATCTTCCTGATAATCTTCGTTCATGGGATCGAGAATGAAAAGAACTGGAAGGGATGGTACTTTAGTCACCCCGTTTTGCAGGCATAGGGTTTAATCAAGCTCTAAGGAATAACCGCAATCGCTCCCTTGGCCCCGACCACCAAGAGCCCGCCGTCCGGGTAGGCAGTTGCGGCATTGAAGCGAATCTTCACCTTCTTCGTTCCATTGATTCGTCGCGGATTATTCGGCGGCCGGAAATCAAACACAAAATCCTGCCCCACAATAAAAATTCGCTCGGGCGAAATCGACTTCACGCGCGCTTTCTTCTCGCTCGCCCCGATGTGCAGGGCTGACTCGTTCACGCGCCGGTCATAGGCTATCGCCGAAAAGTAAGCCAGCGGATGTAAAGGCGAGAGCGTCCAAGTCTTGCCTCCATCCTCGGTAAATGCCAGATTCGGTCCATCGTCATTCGGGCGCTTGTAGTCGCCCCCCGCAATCACTCCATGGAGCGCGTCGCGGAATGCGATAGAAAAAATTCCAGTCGAGTCCAGCCCGTGCACTATTGGCGTGTCGAACACTTCCCAGCTTTGCCCGCGATCGCCGGAGTGAAACACGCGAGCGGCCTTGCCGCCCGTCGCGAACCATAGGTTGGAATCCGTACCTCCGGGCAGGATCGCCAGGCAAGTATTCGAGGCTGCAAACCCGCCTTCGCCCTCCAAGGCCAGGGGTAATTTCTCTGGCGGAATGGCGTGCCAGTTCTCCCCATCTTCCGTCAGAAGAACCTCGAATTTCAGCTTCCCAGAATAATCCACGATCGGATCGCCAACGACTACGCCATGCTTTGCATCCCAGAACGCCATAGAGTCGAAGAAGCCCTTTGGGTTCTGATTGGTGAACTGCAATTGCCAGTGCTTGCCGGCATCGCTGGTGTGATAGATGCGTGACAGTTCCCCCGGCCCGGCAGACATAAGGAATGCGTCGTCAGCGGAAAATGCCACAACCCCCCGAAAGTCCAACGCACCCGCGCCGGGTACTTGTACGGGGGTCCATGTGTGCCCGCCATCAACGGTTCGCAGATAGGTCCCGTGCGCCCCGCTCGCCCACGCCACCTCCCGTGAGACCGCGCTTACCCCGCGCAGGTTCTCGGAAGTATGCGAGATCTGCACGCGCGGACCAGCCTGAGCCGCAGCAGCCGTGCAGAAGACTGAGGAGGTGAGAAAGAGAAAGGAGAAGATGATTACGAAAAACCGCCGCATTCCGAAATTGTAGCGCCCCTCTTCCCGGTGTTTGGGCTCACCCTAAAAAAGGCATGCACTAAATCGTATGACGAACGAACTTCACTTTGCCGTGAAGTCCGCGAAAGAAGCGGTCTTACCCGCATAGATCCGCAACGTGCAGCGCGCCCCCACGTGCGCAAACGCCACTTCGAGCGATCCCGCAGCCTGTTCAACCTGTGCCGTCTCCATTGGCGCGCGCGCAATGTCCTGCTTCTCGTCATACGCGGCGCCGGGTGTTACGTTTTTATTCACTGCGAGGGTCCAGTGATCCTTTGCCGGTATGGGATAGACCGAATATGCGCCAATCGGAATTACCGAACTCCCCAATGTAAGTTGCGCCTCGGTGAACAACGTCATGGGCGCGCCGCCCGGACTCCAGGGCTTGCCATTGGGCGGCTTCTCCTTGCCCGACGCAACGTTGTATCGCATCTGCAACTGTCGGCCATCATCCAGATTGCACGTGGTCGTAGAACTCACCGCGCCGCCGGATTGCGCGGCCAGCCAAGGGGTCCACAATATCGATATGAGTACAGCTCTCCAGACGAGTGTCGCTGACATTGGACGGCAAAGCCTCCGCGCAGAAGTGTATCGCCGCAGCGGCCCTAAGTGGAAGCCTTTTACGTGTCCCCTTCCTCAGGGGCGCTTATCCCAGACCGATTATGCCTGAAACCATAGTCCCGTTCGTCGTGCGTCTTAGGTGACGTTTCCCCGGCTCCCGGCCGTTGCTACTGTGATTTGCAGGTATCGGTGCGTCAGGTACCAAGCACGATTAATCGAGGGGATCAATGGCGAAGTCAAAATTGAGAATTTTATATGGCGAGGGTGATGGGGAGGTCCTGGCAGCGCAGGCCGCGGCCATGGAAAAGGCCGGACACATCGTCCGGGCAGCCGAAGGGCGAAAGGCTGTGGTCGAAGTACTCAAAACAACTTCTTTCGACCTGGTCGTGCTGGGAGCGACTTTGACCCGCAATGACCGTCATCACTTGCCCTATATGGTGAAGAAGGCCAACTCCGAAACCAGCGTGCTGGTCATGCATGCCGACGGAAGCCGTCATCCTTACGTGGACGTGTGCACCGACACCGGCGCGAGTCTCGAATCGGTCCTGAATCGCATCGAGTCGATGAGCATCGCGGGCATGGTGCCCAAAGCCGCAGCAGCTGCCGCAGGCCGGTAGGGCTGCTTGCATTCCTCGCAACCGTTCAGCGCAGGGCGGCTTACGCAAGCCGCCCTGTCTCTTTAGAGAGGCAGACTTAAGATCGAACTGGCGCTGAGTTTGAGCAGGGCCAGGTCCGGTGGCACACCAACACGCGAGAACGCGAGAACCTAATTGGTAATAGTGGGAATTCCCAGGCTCGCGCCCTAGGCGCGAAGTAGATCAGGGCTTGCCGGAAACCAAAACTGGGTCCCAAGTGGGAATTAGGGCGTTGTTCGCGGCGCAGGCTTGCCAGTCGGCTTATAGTCCTTGGGATAGACCACCAGGCAGCGCCGCATGCCTTCACCCTCACTCTCGGTGCGCAGGTCCGCTTCGTCCCGCAACGCCAGGTGTACAATCCGCCGTTCCCGCGAGGACATCGGACTGAATTCATACGGCGTTCCTGTCCGACGGACTTTTTCAGCGGCGACGGTAGCAGCCGTCCGCAGTTCCTGAATTCGTAGTGATCTCTGATTTTGGCAGTCGAACGAAACCTTTTCGTGCTCGCCCGAAGGCAGGCGCAGCATCTCCAAGGCAAGCAGTTCCAAGGCACGCAGCAACTCTCCGCCGCGGTCCAGCAGCAGCGCCGAGTCCGGGCCAGAGAAATCTACCAGGATTTCCGGCTTCTCCCAGTCGCGATTCTCGGGCAGCGGCGGATCGACAATGATCCGGTATTTGAGATGCAAACCGCCATGCTTCACGACGGCCTGGAGAAATTCGTTAATCTTGTTTGCGGCGGCGACTTTGTCGGGAATAGACATAGAATTCAGCTCTCAGCTATCAGCCGTCAGCTTTGAGCTCGGCCGATCTAAATTTTGAAACTATGAACGAAAGCGTGCAAAGGGCAATCGCGAATGTCTGCCGCGCCTCAGCTGAAAGCTGACGCCTGACAGCTACTTATCTTTCTTCCGGGCGCGCTTCTCCATCATTTCGCGCATCTCCTGACCCAACTTGGTGCGATTCATGATCGCCTGCTGTGCCACCTGAATCAGGTTGGCTTCCGCATAATACAAATTCAAACCCGCGGGCAGCCGGAAGAAGAAAAAGCCCATCATCAGCGGCATCATGACGGTCATCATTTTCTGCTGCTGGGGATCCATGCCAGCTTGCGGCGTCATGCGCTGTACCACCAGCATGCTGACCACCATGAAGATCGGCAACAGAAACAAAGGATCGGCCGCCGAAAGATCATGAATCCAGAGCCAATGTGCGTGCCGCAGGTCCAGCGCGATGGACAGCATTTTGTAATACGCGTACAGAAACGGCAACTGGATTAGCATGGGCAGGCATCCGCCTGCCGGATTCACGCCCTCTTTCTTGTACAGCGCGCTGATCTCCTCGTTCATTGGCGCCTTGCGCGGATCGCGCAGGCTGTATTTCTTGTATTTTTCCTGAATCGCCTTTATTTGCGGCGCCACGCGCTGCATCTTCAACATCGATTTCATCTGCGTAATGCGCAGCGGCAGCAGAGCCAGGCTCAGGATCAAGGTCTGCAGAACAATCGCCCATCCCCAGTTCGGAACCACATGTTCGTACGTCCATTTCAGCCAGAGAAACAGCGGCTTCGCGATGATCCCGAAGAAACCGAAATCCACCAATCCATTCAGATCGTTGTCCGCGCCTGATACCCCCGGCACTGGAACTTTTTGCAGAACCTCAAGCTCCTTCGGACCTACGAACACTCGCTCCGCCGTCGGACCATGCAGGTTGCCAACGGCCGCACCCAGCACATCAACGTTGGTCACTTCTTTTGAATCCGGCTTGTCTGGAGTGCGGAGAACCGAAATAGAGTTGCGCAGCGTGACCATCGCCGCCGAATTGGGATCGTTGGGGATGAATACCGCAGCGAAGTATTGGTCGGTTGGTCCAGCCCAATGGAATGGCCCGGTAATCGTCTTGCCGCCGCTGATATCGGAGCACTTCGAGAAAAACGAGAACCCGCACTTGATCGGCAGGCGAACTATATCTTTGTTGAACTGATAATCGATGAATGCAGATGCGTAAAATGCCGGCGTCGTCTGGCTGCCGAATCCCGATGGCCACGACGGAAACGCCGGAACCGGACTCCCTTTCGACGTCACCGAGGTTTCGACATTCACGCTGTAAGTGTTATCGAAACTGAAAGTCTTATGGACCGTCAGATCCTGATCAGCGTATTCAAAGCTGACGGTCGTCGGGGATGTCTGCTGGCCTTCGCGCGAAGCCACGTAAAGCGCTGAATCCAGCCGTCCGCGCACGTTTTCATCATACGTCCACAGCGAGAGGGGATAGCCGTACTTCTCAGCGGCGGCCGCGTTCACCAGGTCGAGACGACCGTTCAGCGCATCATTGTCGAATTTTTTCAGAATCCATGACTTCACGTGCGCGCCACGATTGGTGAAGGTGATCTTGTAGAGATCGTTCTCAACGACCGTTTCGGTCTCACTAGCCGCCTGTTTGGTTACGCCAGCCGCAGGAGTAGCGACCGCGGGCACAACTGGAGCCGCTGTCGTGGGCGCTGCTGGTTGTTGCGGCGCTGCCTGGGTTTGCGGCTGCTGAGCAGGTGGCTGCGGCAAATATTTCTTGAACAGCGGCTGCAACGCCAGCATCAACACCGCCATCACCAGAAAAGCCAGCATCAGCCGCTTCTCGCTGCCGGGCTCGTGTTGTGGATTTTGAATTTCTGCCAAAGTTAACGTTCCCTCAAGTCGCGCCGCCTAAAGTGCCTGGAAACTTGCCCACTGGTCGTTAACGGATGGCCAAAGGGTGCGGAGTTTCGTGCTTCTTCACCACTGGATCGTATCCCCCATGCGCAAAAGGATGGCACCGCAGCAGCCTCGCCAAAGCCATCAGCCCTCCGCGCACCGCGCCATACCGCTCCACTGATTCCATCGCGTATTCCGAACAAGTCGGTACATAGCGGCATGCGGGCGCAAACATCGGCGAGATGCACCATCGGTAAGCCCGCAACAGGTGCAGCGCGACAAATTTGGGAAACTGGCGCATTAGATCAGGGTTTCGGCTTGCGACTTCCAGAACTGTTCTTGTCCGTTGAGGTTGCCGCTCCAATCTTCTGTTCAATCACTACGAAGGCCCGGCCGACTTCGTTCACTACTGCGGCGAAATCCACCGTGAGTAGTGACTTCTTCGGATTGATCACCACGTCTGCACTCGCCCCCTCGACCGGCCGAGTAAGCCTTACAGCTTCGCGCAAACGCCGCTTCATCCGGTTACGCTGCACGGCGCCGCCCAGCGCACGACTGACGGTGAATCCGATCCGCAGCCCCGAATAACTCTGATCCCGAGAACGGCGCGGCGCCTGATCTTGAGCTGATTCCGCTCTGGGGCAATAAAACACCGTCATGGAAGCCGAGAAATGCCTTCGTCCCAGCTTGTACACACGCTCGAAATCCGCGTGACGTAATAACCGCACCTTGCGGGGAAGGGTGCCACTGCCGTTTCGCGGCTCTACACCCCGGTTCGATTCTGCAGGCACCCTAGTGGTCACAGTGACTCAACATTCGCTATTTCCACTGGCACCTCAGCTGATGCGCGGACGCCCTCGCCCACGCCACTGAATTATTCGCGGAATCCTGGTTTTACAGAGACCCGTTTGCGCCCCTTGGCGCGCCGGCGGGAAATTACCTTCTTGCCGCCCTGGGTCTTCATGCGCGTGCGAAATCCATGTGTCTTTGATCGCTTGCGCCGGTTGGGTTGGAATGTACGCTTGGGCATGAAAAGTACTTGCTCCTGATTCGTTCAACAGTGTTAGGGCAAACCGTAAGTATAAATCACCCAACGCATTCCCGCCAAACCCACATCTCGCAAGGAAAATGTCGGGCGCAACA
>QIAK01000166.1 GCA_003225515.1 Acidobacteriota bacterium
GCTGCAACGGCCGCGCGCTTCCTGGAAGAAGGATCGCGGGTATGTGTGCTCGACCGCGACGCGACGGCTTGCGATCATATTCGGCGGGAGTTGTCGGCGCTGGGTGAGGCGGGTATTACTTCGGCCATCATTGCCGACGTCACGGATTTGATGCAGGTCGAGGCGGCGTTTGCGGAGGCGATCCGGTTGATGGATGGCGTCGATGTGCTGATCAATAATGCGGGGATCAGCATTCGGCACAAATTTCTCGACATCACTCCCGAAGAGTGGGACAAGGTCATCGCCGTGAATCTGACCGGCATATTCTATGTGGCGCAAACGGCGGCGCGGCATATGTGGGAGCGTTACTCGGTTGAATCGGGCAGCGGCGTGATTTTACAGACCGCGTCGACCAATGGAGTGATGGGATATCCGTATTACGCGGATTACAACGCGACCAAGGCGGGCGTGATTGAGCTGACGCGGTCGATGGCGCTGGAGCTTGCGCCCAAGGTGCGCGTGTGCGCGGTGGCTCCGGGATACGTGCTGACGCCGATGCAGCGCGCGGAATATTCGGATGCGATGCTGCAGGAAGTGAATCAGAAGATTCCGCTCGGGCGGCATGCGAAGCCGGAGGAGATTGCGGGGCTGTTCGCGTATCTGGCGTCGGACGACGCGGCGTTTGCGACCGGGCAGGTATTCACGATGGATGGGGGAGAGACTGCGGGAGGGCTGGCTAGCCGGTGATGAATAACAAACGGCGCTTCGCTCGGGACAACGAGGCTCATATGCGTTTGAAGGATAGAGTTGCACTGATTACCGGCGGGACTTCCGGCATCGGCGAGGCGACTGCGCTGTTGTTTGCGAAAGAGGGCGCAAAGGTCGCCGTCACTGGCAGGAATGGTGAGCGCGGCGCAGCCGTGGTTGCAAAGATCAAAGAATTCGGGAGCGATGGCATTTTTGTGCGCGCGGACGTGAGCGTGGCCGACGATTGCCGGCGGGCTGTGGACGAGACCGTGCGCGCCTTCGGGCGCCTCGATATTCTGTTCAACAATGCCGGCGTTTTTTATCCGCAGACCGCGCTGGAGTGCTCCGAACGCGAATGGGACGAGCAGATCGACGTCAATTTGAAAGGCACGTTTTTGATGTCAAAGTGCGCGCTTCCGGCAATGATTGCGCAGAAAAGCGGAATCATCGTGAATAACAGTTCGGGATGGGGCATTGTCGGCGGCGATCATGCGGTCGCCTACTGCGCATCGAAAGGCGGCGTCGTACTTATGACCAAGGCGATGGCAATTGATCACGGGGCGCAGGGCATTCGCGTGAACTGCATTTGTCCAGGGGATGTGGAGACTCCGATGCTTCCGCAGGACGCCAAGATGCGCGGGCTCAAGTGGGAGGACTATCTTGCGGGCTGCGCCAATCGTCCCCTGGCACGCATAGGAACAGTGGAGGAGATTGCCAAGGCAGTGTTGTTCCTCGCGTCGGACGACGCATCATTCATGACCGGCGCTGCGCTCGTGGTGGATGGCGGCGGCACCGCCGACTAAAGCTTAATGGCGAGCCAATGAAAGCCACGGTATTTATCGGCGGAGGTCGAATCACCAGCGCGCTGGCGGCCGGCTTGCGGCTGTCCGGAGATAAGCGGGCGATCGTGGTCTATGATCGCAATCCGGAAAAGCTGCGCGCAATGCGGCGGGAATCTCGCATCGAGATCGCGCGCGACTTAGCGTCAACTTTATTTGTCGCGAATATGCTGATGATTGCGGTGCGTCCGGCATCGGTTGCGGAAGTTCTGAGGGAGACTGCGAGTTGCGGCGTTCCGATGCCTAGTTTGTGCGTCAGTCTGGCGGCGGGCGTTCCTTTGCGGAAGCTGCGGCGGCTCGCATCTTCGGCTCACTGGGTGCGAGCCATGCCGAGTCCGGTTTGCCGGGTAGGGCGAGGGTTGACGGCACTGAGCTTTGATCCCCGCGTAACAAAGGGTGAGCGTCGTCGCGTAGGCGAATTTTTCGCGCGCGTCGGAACCGTGCTCGAACTTCCTGAGCGCCAGTTCGATGCCTTTACGGCGGCGTATTCTTCGAGCCATGGATATCATGCGGTGGCCACCCTGGCGAAAGCCGCGCAAGCTGTGGGACTGGATCGCGCCACGTCCCTGATAGCCGCAGCGCATGCATTGAGCGACGGCATCTTGTACTGGAGAGAGAGCGGAAACACGCTCTCCGCTATGCTGCACGAAGCGGCCACGCCCGGCGGAATCGCCGCGGCTACGATGTCGGCGATGGATGCATCTGGATATGCGCGCGTGGTGAAGAACGGGATTCAGGCAGGGGTTAAGCAAGCACGGCTTAACGCCAGGGGGTAAAGAAGACCAAAATCTTGAACCCACTAAGGGCACCAAGGTTCACGAAGGAAAACTAGGGCCTCTCGGTGATTTAGTGATCGGCAGGCGCAGCAGAACCCATCCAGGCGAATTACCTTAGTCACCATTGAGCCGACAGAGGATTCTGTCACAATGAACGTGCATTCTCTGGCTTAATCATGATGGAAGTGCACACACCCAATGCTACTCGACGAAGCACGCGACTTCGCGTGGAGATTCCCGCAAGTGTGATTAGCCTCGATAGGAGGCGGCCCTTCGGTGAACGGTGCACGCTGGTGATTGTTAGTGCGCAGGGTTGCGGGTTCCGCAGCTCTGAAGCGCTGGAAATCGAGACTCCAATCATGCTGAGCGGCCTTCCCGGCGGAGGAAGCGTGACGGGGCGGGTTGCGAATTGTCTTCCGCTGGGGAACGACGGCAAATATTTTCTGATCGGGGCGTCACTCTATACGCACGGAAATGTTTGGGGGATTGCGAATCCTCCACAGGATTGGAATGTCGCTCAGGACGATCCGGCACCGGCCGCGACAAGTGCAGAACCAGCGCGAGTTCCGGCTGTGAGCGTGAGCAAGAAAGTCTGGCCGTACAACCTTTTTCCGCAAGGCACCGAAGCTCATCGAGGGCGCAAGTAGCCTTTTCCCGCTCGAAGACTGCAAAATTCCTCATCATTTGTTTCGCGACATATTCGGTCTTGTTCTTTCGTAACTTCGCCAACCTTTAGCTCACTGGCATACTCTGAGTAAGACCATGTCGGAAGATTTCAACTCGACTACGCCGGCTACATCGGGCGAGGTTGTCTCCAGTAAAATTTTGCCCAACCATGATCGTCCGTTTCGCGTAAAGCTGCGCGGATCGGTGCTAGTGCTGGTCCGGTTACCGAACCGGCGTTCGGTGCGGGCGGCGATCCATCAGCTTTCGGTTTCGGGTGGAGTCATCCACCTGGAAAAGCCATTGGACGAGAAGCTGGAAGTCGAAGTAATTTTTCACATCCGCGAAGCCACAATTCGCAGCAAGGCGCAGATGTTGTTTCCCATGTGGGCGACGCAAGGGTGGATGCAACCTTTCCGCTTCGTGGACCTGCCTGAGGAGTGCCGCGACACACTGGATGCCAAGCTGAAGTCCTTTGTCGGTGGAAACGCCGAAGGCGCTGCGGCCGGGGTCTGAGCCTCCTTCGTCCTATCATTCCTGCCTCCCCTTAAAAACCTCCTCGTAGTTACTCTAGTTACATTTGGATGAGTACCGAAGCGGATTATGATTCGGTTATGAGGTGCCGTGCGGATGAAACGACTTAGCTTTCTGGTTTCGCTCACCAACAACGACAACGATTATCAACAGGAGCAGGCGGCGGCGGCGGAGAAGGCTGCGCGGCGCCTGGGCGTAGACGTGAAGATCATTCACGCCAATAATGACGCCGTGGCCCAGAGCCAGCAATTGCTGCAGTACGTGCAGAACTCTTCGGTGCCGCGTCCCGACGCAATCATGTTCGAGCCTGCCGGTGGCACAGCGTTTCCGCAAGTGGCGCGGGCGGCCGCAGCGGCTGGCATCGGCTGGGTCGTGCTGAATCATGAAGTGGATTACATCCTGGAACTGCGGCGTGCTTTCAAGGTTCCGGTATTCTCGATCACTTCTGACCATCAAGAAGTGGGCAAGATTCAGGGGCAGCAATTTGCCGCGCTGCTGCCGAATGGCGGGAACATTCTATATATCGAAGGACCGGCAAACAGTTCTGCGGCGAAAGAGCGCACGCTCGGGATGCTCAGCACTAAGCCGGCAAATATTCAAGTGAAGACGATGCGAGCGAATTGGACCGAGGAGAGCGCGTATCGTACCGTCAATTCGTGGCTGCGATTGACTACGTCGCAGGGAAGCCATATCGATCTCGTGGGCGCGCAGGACGACAGCATGGCCATGGGCGCGAAAAAAGCG
>QIAK01000167.1:0-3636 GCA_003225515.1 Acidobacteriota bacterium
CAACACCAGTTGGGCGCATTCCATGATGGTGAACTCACTGGGATTGCCGATGTTCACGGGGAGATGCTCGTCTGACTTCGACAGGCGAATGAAGCCGTCAATTTCGTCACTCACGTAGCAGAAGCTGCGCGTCTGGTTGCCATTGCCGTAAACCGTGAGAGGTTCGCCGCGCAAAGCCTGCTTCATGAAATTGGGGACGACGCGTCCGTCATTGAGTTGCATGCGCGGGCCGTAGGTATTAAAGATGCGAACGATGCGCGTGTCCACTTTGTGATAACGGTGGTAGGCCATGGTTACCGCTTCGGTGAAACGCTTTTGAGGATGCTCCAGGGGATCTCCGTAACACTCAGACGTGGACGAGACGAAATACTTCGCGCCGTATTTATGAGCGACGTCGAGGGCGTTAAAGGTGCCAATGGAGCCGACCTTGAGCGTGGGAATGCCATGAATTGTGTAGTCGACCGGGCTGGCGGGGCTGGCGAAGTGGAACACGTAATCGACGTGGCCGACGTCGAACGGCTGGCAAATGTCTTGTTCTACAAATTCGAACGCGGGCTCATTGCGGAGATGATCGAGATTGACGCGGCGTCCGGTGAGAAGATTATCGACGACAACCACGTTCCAGCCTTCTGCGAGCAGGGCATCGCAGAGATGAGAACCGAGAAATCCAGCGCCACCAGTGACTAGAGCGCGTCGCGAGGTCATGCTTTCTTGCCGTCTTTCGAGACTGTGGCGGGAACGCCATCGGGATGAGCGGCGGCGCGGCCCACGCTGTAATAGGTGAATCCCTGGGCGGCCATGACCTCGGGATCGTATAAATTGCGGCCATCAATGACGATGGGGTACTTGAGTTCCTGGCGCAGGCGGTTGAGATCGAGATTGGCGAACTCTTCCCACTCGGTGAGGATGAGCAAAGCGTCGGCGCCATGGGCGGCTTCGTAGGCGGAGTTGGCAAAAGTAATGCCCGAGGGGATGGCTTGCTGGGCGCGGTCCATAGCGGCTGGATCGTAGGCGGTGATCTTGCTGCCTTCCTGCAAAAGTGCTTGCACCAGAAAGAGCGCGGGAGATTCGCGGATATCATCGGTGCCGCCCTTGAAGGCTAATCCGAGAACAGCGAGGTGCTTACCGCGCAGAGTCCAGAGGGCACGGTGCACTTTGCGCAGAAAGCGCTGGCGCTGGTCTTCGTTGATGCGCATGACTTCATCGAGAAGGCGGAAGTCGTATCCGCTCTCGCGAGCCACGGCGCGAAATGCCATCACGTCTTTGGGAAAACATGATCCGCCATAGCCGATGCCGGGATTCAGGAAGCGCGAACCGATGCGAGAGTCAGTGCCGACGCCGTGGACGACCTGATTCACGTCGGCTCCTACGGATTCGCAGACGGAGGCGACCGCATTAATGAAAGAAATCTTCATGGCCAGGAAAGCGTTGGAGGCGTGCTTGATCAACTCGGCGCTCTTGGTGCTGGTCACGATGATGGGAGGAGGAATCACGGCGCGGTCGGGTTGGGGAATCGCGTCCGAACGCCGGTAGTAACTTCCGCTGGTAAGCGGAGCGTAGACCTCGCGCAGAACGCCAGCCGAGCGATCGCTGTCGCATCCGATCACAATGCGATCGGGAAAGAGGAAATCGTTGACCGCGGTGCCTTCGCGGAGAAACTCAGGGTTCGAGGCGACGTCGAACGACTCGGGATCAGTTCCATTGCGAAGGATGATCCTGCGGACCCATTCGCTGGTGTAAACAGGGACCGTGCTCTTTTCAACGACAACTTTGTAATCGTTGATGCCGCCGGAAATTTCGCGGGCAACCGATTCGACGTAAGACAGATCGGCTTCGCCGCTCTCCGTTGGAGGTGTGCCGACGGCGACAAAGATTACGGAACTGAGGCGAGCAGCTTGCTTGAGATCGTCGGAGAAGGTGAGGCGATGCCCGCGATGGCGGCTGAGAAGTTCGGGGAGAAACTTTTCGTGGATCGGGACCTGTCCATTGCGCAGGGCGGCGAGCTTTTCCTGATCGTTGTCGACGAGAATGACGTCGTGACCGAGGTCGGCAAAACAGGCGCCTGCCACCAGACCAACGTATCCCGAACCTACAACTGCAATCCGCATCGGCTATTTTCCTCGCGAGTGCGTGAGCGCGTCGCCCCTGTTGATTTTACAAATTCTAATGGCTAGATCGTGGACTTGGGTTGGAAAACTTGGGATATGGGAAAGGTACTCGCCAAAACGGGAAGGTGGCCGCACAGCCGAGGCGCTGGTGCCCCACATGAGCATTGGCGGGCTAAATAGCTCTTCGGCCCTGTCGAGTTCACTTGCTTTCGGTTTGAGGTTGACAACTTTGGGGAATCGCGCAAGACTCCGCATAATCTAAAGAAGGCCAGAGCCGGTGATGCCCTGGCTTGAGTAGGACTCACCACCCCATGCCGGATCCGGAACCGTACGGAAAGCTGCCAGATTGGGATAAGAAATCCACGAAACATGTGGGAGATGTTGTGTCCGCTGAGAATCCGCGCGACGTGCTCGAAGTGGCGCGTGCACTCGCGGCACATGGAGGCGGGACGGCGTCTTTCGATCTGGCGCTGGACCTGGTTCTGAATGAAGTTGTCGAAGAAGCCCGGATGTTGACGGGCGCGACGGGGGCAGCAATTGGGCTGGCCAGAGACGGCGAGATGGTGTGTCGGGCAAGTTCCGGGGCGGATGCTCCCGGGTTGGGGGTGCGATTCGAGATGGCGTCGGGTCTGTCGGGCGCGTGCCTGCAGACCGGCAGGATTCAGACCTGCGACGACACTGAGACGGACTTGCGAGTGAACGCGGAGGCGTGCCGGCAGTTAGGTGTGAGATCGATGATGGTTCTGCCGCTGGCGGATGGAAAAGAACCGTTCGGGATATTGGAAGTGTTTTCTTCCCGGCCTGGGGCGTTCCGCTCACGCGATGTGAACACCTTGCAGGTTTTGGCGGGGCGCGTTGTGGAAAGTAAAAGAGAGGCGGCAGAAGTTCCGGCGGCCGCTCCGAGTACGTACGAAAAGTTATTCGCAGCGGCGAACGAACTGAGCGCCCCATTGGATTTAGAAGCGACGGAAAATTCAGTCGAGGAGNNNTCAGTACTTGGCGCGCTTGTGATTGTCGTGGCGGTGTTGTTGGGGCTGGCCATTGGATGGCGCGGCGCGATGACCTTGCGAGGGACGCAGAAGCGGACTCTCCGACCGGCAGCGGCGCAACCAGATCAGCGGGCGCAGCCGGTGGTTGATGAGAAGAGTAGTCCGCCGACGAAAACTTCAGTGCCCTCCGTTGAGCCCCAGAGCGGCGGATTGATGGTCACGCAGAATGGGAAAGTCATTTATAAATTGCCGGCTGGGACGAGTTCGGTTGCAGGGGACGTTTCTGATTCACGACTCATTCATCGGGTCGAGCCGCAGTATCCGGCTGAGGCTCGAGCACGGCACATTCAGGGTGCGGTGGCGCTGGATGTTCAGGTTGGCGGAGATGGCGCGGTGCACAACATCACAGTGGTCGAAGGTGATCCGGTGCTGGCAGAGGCGGCGGTTCAAGCGGTGAGGCAGTGGAGGTACCGTCCTTATTCTGTGGATGGACGCGCGGTGGAGATGCAGACGCGGGTGACGATTCGGTTTCGGCTGCC
>QIAK01000167.1:3645-8700 GCA_003225515.1 Acidobacteriota bacterium
TCGGCTGCCGGGGTAGGAGGCTCGCGGGTGTGTGCGGGGAGTGTCCCCTGATTCAGTGGTGAGGGAGATTCTTCGCTCCGCCTGAAATGCGGCTCCGCTCAGGATGACACGCTTTTTTTCTGTATGCGTTCTGTATGCATTTTTGAAACTGTTTGGCGATAATTGTCAGGGCATGTTGTGTTTGCTGTTGAAAGCTGTCAAGGATGAAAGTTTCTGCATACAGGATTGGGTTTGTACTGTTCTTGCCGGATTACGTGCCGGTCTTTCCTGGTTTCACCGACAATGGTCCGGCGGTTTTGGGCCTTTGCTGTGATTGAGTTGCGTCGACTGGTTAGGCACTGGGGTCTTTCTTCTCTATTGAAAACAAGCCTTTAGGCTTCGCCCAAGTCTTTCGTCACTAGCACTTTCTTCCCATTGCAAGAACTTGCAGGAGTCGCTAAAGTTAGTCCCACTTGATGTTCGATTTGCGTCTCCAAGTTGAGACGATTTCACTAGTAGTACTGACCCCCCCCTTTTCATGAAGCGCAAGCGATCGGTTCTCGCTTGTCCACGACCACACCAACACAAAGCCGCATCCGTGGGATTTCTGTCAGAACCCCGAATGTGACTGAGAGGGCGGAGCCATGAACGGCGCCATGCGAATGACGGAAACAAATATGTCAGTCGAATGCAATGCAGCTGCCGACCCGACGCGTTGGTATGCCGTGCGCACGCGCTCCCGCCATGAAAAACTAGTGGCCCGGCAGCTGGAGAGCCAGGGCATCCAGAACTTTCTTCCGGTGATCACCAAAATCAGCAACTGGAGCGATCGCAAGAAAGAAGTCGAATTGCCGTTGTTTTCAGGATATGCGTTCGTGCGGCTGGACCATGCGTCGGGCGATCGAGTACGGGTTCTACAGACGCAGGGAGTAGTCAATTTCGTGGGCGTGCAAGGCGCAGGAATCCCGATCCCCGATCAGGAGATCGAGAACATCAACACACTTCTCTCCAGCAGAGTCAGCTATCAGGAACGGCCGTACTTGCACGTGGGGCAACGGGTACGGGTTACGGGCGGGGCGCTGGATGGCGTGGAAGGCATTCTGGCGGCAGAAAACAGCGATCACAGCCTGGTGATTTCGGTAGGTTTGATCCAGCGATCGTTGAGCGTGCGAGTGGCCGGATACAACGTGGAGCCGATTTAGTCTTCTTCTCCCCTTATTTGGAAAAACGAAACTTAAAAAGTTCAAAGCAGTAGCGAGGTGCAATTTATGAATGAAACACAAGTGAAGGCCAGCAAGATGGAATCGCATACGACGGGCAAGCTGTCCCGGATTGAGGGCGCAATGTCGGAGCAGTCACAGAATCCGCCATCGCTCCGTAGCCTTCGGGTTGAGGCGGAAATTTACGCCATCAGCCGGACGCTGGAGTACACAGGATGGAACCGGCGCCGGGCAGCGCAGTTGCTCTCGATCAGCTACCGCGGAATTCTGTACAAAATCCGCCAGCACAACCTGACGCCGCGTCCTCGGGTACAAGAGGACCATGTCGGCGAGATTCTGAAGGCTGAGTCACAGGGCTGAGCTGGGGCGTTAAACGGCAGATAGTGCGCGGTGGCCAAGGCTGCTGTTGGTTCGCAGCAAGGCTTGAAGTCCAAGTATGCTTCTGCCGGACGAGATTCATCCCCAGGGCCGCAATGGGGCGCAGTTCGATTACGTGGAGGATTGCAATGATGAAGAGTTTCGTGTCGCCAATACGATTAATAGCAGTGCTTCTGGCCGTCACTGCGCTTTGTGCGGCACAGCAAGACAAAGCTCCGGCTGCGGGATCCAGTTTAGTGTCGGGGACCAAGTCGCCGGCGGCTCCTGCGGAGTTTCAGGCGCGCAGCCCGCGCTACCACATTGAGCCCGGCGATTCATTCGACATCCTGTTCGAGTTGAGCCCGGAATTCAACCAGACGGGCGTCGCGGTACAGCCCGACGGCTTCGTAACCCTGCGGGGAGTCGGAGACTTGAAGGTTGCCGACCAGACCGTGCCGGAACTGACGCAGACCCTGCGCAGCGCTTATTCGAAGATCCTAAACGCTCCTTTGATCTCGGTCGTGCTGAAAGAGTTCGAGAAGCCTTACTTCGTCGCCGATGGACAGGTGGCTAAGCCGGGCAAGTACGAGATGCACGGGCGCACCACGCTGACGCAAGCCATCGCTATGGCTGGAGGCTTTCAGGCCAGCGCCAAACATTCGCAGGTCCTGCTGTTTCGCCGGGTGGACGATCAGTGGACCGAGGCGAAGCTGATCGATGTGAAGAAGATGGAGAAGCACGGGAACCTGACCGAGGATCCGTTTCTTCATCCGGGCGACATGCTTTTCGTGCCCAAGAACACGATGGCGAAGATCGACCGGTTTATTCCGAACCTGAGCATGGGTTCTTATCTTCCCCTGACCATTCCGTAAAGGGCCGAGAAGTGGCTCGATTGATACGTCCGGACTACGAGAGAGAACACGGAGAGAAATATGAATGAAGCATTGAGCAGCCACGGGCACCGGCCCTATTCGTTTACCGCGCGAGATGTGGTCGCGATCGGGTTTCGCCACCAGAGGGTACTGGTGTTGTGTTTCGTGGGAGTGGTACTGGGCGTGAGCCTGTCGGCGCTGTTCCTGCCCTCGAAATACCGGGCCGAAACCAAGCTGTTGGTCAAGCGCGAGCGCGTAGATCCAGTCGTCTCTCCGGATCAGAATGCGCCAATGACCTTTCACGACACGGTGAGCGAGGAAGAGATCAATTCGGAAGTGGAGTTGATTCAGAGCCAGGACGTCCTACAGAAAGTTGTGGTGACGTGTGGCCTCGATCAGAAGAAGCTCCTGTCGAGCATTCTGCATCCGGGACAGACTCAAGCCAACCGTACCGACAAGGCAGTTCTGGATTTGCGTTCGGACTTGCAGTTGGAAGTGCTGAAGAAGACGAATGTAATCTTCATTGCTTATGAGTCGCACAATCCGAAGCTGGCGCAGAAAGTATTGGCCACTCTGAACGATGCTTATCTCCAGAAGCATTTGGACGTGCATCATCCCGCGGGACAGTTCCAATTCTTCGACGAGCAGGCGGAGCAGTACAAGAAAGACATGATGGCTGCAGAGGCCCAGCTGAAGGGCTTTACCGGCCAGCAAGGTGGCGTGGCGCCGATCACGATGCGCGACATGACGCTGCAGAAACTGGCGGACTTCAATGGTTCGCTGGAGACGACGCGCGCATCGATTGCCGAGACGGAGAAGAGGATCACGGACCTGGAAAGTCAGGTTCATTCGACTCCGACCCGCTTAACCACGCAGGTGAAAGCCGGCGACAACGCGCAGGTTCTGCAAAACCTTAAGGCGACGCTGCTGACGCTTGAAAACAAGCGCACTGAGTTGCTGACGAAATATCAGCCGACGTATCCGCTGGTGGAAGAAGTGGACAAGGAAATCGCCGATACCCGGGTAGCACTGACAAAAGAAGAGACCTCTCCGGTGAAGGAAGAGACGACCGATCAAAATCCGACGTATGCCTGGGTCAGTTCGGAATTGGCGAAGGCGAAGGCCGATCTCAGCGGATTCCGTGCTCGCGAGATCGCCCTGGTTACGATTGTGAATGGATATCAGGGACAGGCGCGGGAGTTAGAGCAGAAGGGCATTCTGCAGGGCGACCTGATGCGCAGCGAAAAAGCCGACGAGGCGAATTATCTTCTTTATACAAAGAAGAAAGAGGAAGCGCGAATTGAAGATGCTTTGGATCGTACGCGTCTGTTGAACGTGTCGGTCGCGCAAGCACCTTTGCTTCCCAGTTTGCCGACGCGGTCTCCATGGGTGTTTGCGATGGTGGCATGCCTGTTGGCGGTTGCAGTGAGCCTGGGAGTAGTATTTGCCATCGACTACGCCGACCAGTCGTTCCGCACACCTTCGGAAGTCATGTCTGAGCTGAGGATACCCGTGTTGGCAGCGGTTCCAATTCACCGAACCAATGGTCTGCGCGCCGGCAATGGGAATGGGAATGGAAACGGAAATGGCCATGGTGAAGACATCACTTATGACCAGACCGGAATCATCCAGGAGCGAGGGTAAGACCGATGTTTCTAGACTTCTTCGGCCTTCGAGAACAGCCGTTCGGTGTGACTCCGGACCCAAGATATCTGTATCTCGGTCCGGCACATCGCGAAGCGCTGGCTTCTCTTTATTACGGGATCGAGGCGAATCGGGGATTTCTATCCTTGATCGCGCGGCCTGGAATGGGCAAGACGACGCTGCTGTTTCACTTGCTGGCAAAGTTCGATCACACGGCCCGCACAGCGTTCTTGTTTCAAACGCAGTGCAGCTCACGAGAGTTCATGCGATTTCTGCTGGCTGAAATCGGTATCGAGAGCGAATCGCAGGATTTCGTAAAAATGCACGAGCAGTTCAACCGCTGCCTGGTACAGGAGGCGCGGGCGGGGAAGCGGTTCATCGTAGTGATCGATGAAGCGCAGAACCTGGATGCGTCGGTGCTGGAAACAGTTCGGCTGCTCTCTGATTTCGAGACGCCGCAAGCGAAGTTGCTACAGATCATTCTGGTGGGACAGCCGGGGCTGGCGGACAAACTGGCGACTCCGGCACTGGTGCAGTTGCGGCAGAGAATCACGTCGGTCAGCGGCCTGAGTCCGCTTACCCGCGAAGAAACGTGCCGCTTCATGGATCACCGGCTGCAGGTGGCTGGACACAAGGGGGCGCGCCTGTTTTCGCCGGAAGCGCAGGAGTTGATTGCGCAAGTGAGCGAAGGCATTCCGCGGCAGATCAATAATTATTGCTTCCACGCGCTTTCTCTGGCATGCGCGATGCGGAAGAAAATAGTGGATGCGGCCATGGTTCGCGAGGTGACGCACGATTTGGATATCCACCGGTTTGTTTCGGAGGTGGGATCATCCGCGCACCGGCATGCGGGATTGAACGGAAATGGAAACGGAAATGGAAACGGAAATGGGATCGGCGATCCGTTTCATCCGGTTGAGGAACTGCCTGGCGTAGTTGGAGAGTATGTGAGTTCAGCGCCGGTTGCCGATAACGCAGCGAAG
>QIAK01000167.1:8906-9310 GCA_003225515.1 Acidobacteriota bacterium
GGAAATGTTCCAAGCCTCCACGGAAGCGACCACCGTTGAAGAACCCGCGGCCAGCCCGGCACAGCCAATTGAGCTGCAGCCACTTCAATTAAAAATGGAAGATGCGCAGAAGGACGAAATTTTCAAGCTGGTACAGCGGGTATTTTTGATGCCAGGGGAGAAGTCGCGCGTGATCGTGGTGTCGGGGATGGAGTCCGGCAACGGTTCGAGCTGGATTTGCGCCCGCATGGCGGAAGTGCTGGCATCGCAGACCTCTGGCTCGGTGTGCGTGGTGGACGCAAATCTGCGCTCCCCCGGGCTGCATCGCGAGTTCGGAGTGCCAAATCATTACGGGCTGACCGATGCGCTTCAAGTGACTGAACCGATCCGCAGATTTGTTACGTCGCTGTCCCGGCCAAACCTGT
>QIAK01000168.1:0-543 GCA_003225515.1 Acidobacteriota bacterium
CTCCCCCGAAGTGCCGACCATCTACTCGAACAAAGCCTGGCGTTCGAGCGCGATCGCTGCAGGGCTGCTGCTCGGAGGTACGCTGCTGGCGTTTCTGACGGACGGACGCGATGGCAATGGGAGAACAGGATGAGCGATCCGGTTTCATTGCACGACACGGACGCGAGCGCTCTCAAACGCGAGCGCCGTTTAGAGGAAATTCGGCATGAGGCAAAACGACGTGGGCAGTTGCAGGTTGCTGGCCCCAGTCCCTCGGGTGCCCCATTCCCACAGGCGTCGCCTGAAACGGGGTATTACGGAATTCCGCTGCTGAAGCGTCCTCCATGGACATGGGAGGTGCCGCTTTACTTCTTCATTGGCGGCGCCGCGGGAGCGGCTGCTGTAATTGGCGCGATTGCGGATTATACCGGCGCAGATCGTGAGTTGGTGCAACATGCGCGCTGGATCGCCGCCGCCGGCTCGGTTATCTCACCCGCATTGTTGATCTCCGATCTCGGCCGGCCCGAGCGCTTTATCAACATGCTGCGCGTATTTAAGCCGCAG
>QIAK01000168.1:552-6279 GCA_003225515.1 Acidobacteriota bacterium
CACTTCTAGGATTTTCAGGCGGAGCGGCGGCTGCGGCATTCGCGGGATTCTTGCGCGACCGTTACGGCCCATCGTTGCCATTGCGCGTTTTAGAAAATGCAGGGCAGGCGGCCTCTCTTGCCTTCGGACTACCGTTCTCGAATTACACCGGAGTGCTTATCGGAGCGACGGCCATCCCCGTGTGGAATCGGAGTGCGGCGGATTTGCCATTGCATTTTGGCGCATCTGGGTTGGGAGCCGCAGTAGGCATGTTGGAATTGATGGGGCACCGCAAGAGCCGAGCTTTGCAGGCTCTTGGCCTGGGCGCAGCTATCTTTGAGATGTGGGAAGGGCTACGCATCGAAAGCCGTTCCTATGCAGAACTCGATCCTCTGAAACACGGTGCAAGCGGCTTGATCACGCGGACGGGCGGAATTCTTTCAGGACCGCTCCCAATGGTCTTACGTCTTGCGGCCTCATTTGGAAATAAGAAGAACTCGCAGTCTCTGCGCCGCTGGGCGGCGATCTCGGCAATTGCGGGCTCGCTCATTACTCGTGTCGCCTGGGTCCATGCCGGCCACGTGTCTGCGAGGAATTGGAAACTACCGCTGGAGAATCGCGAGCCACGCCAACTCGCAAGAGACGAATCGCTCGAAATCGCGCCTGCACCCTAGCGGTGATAAAGCAATACCGCCTTCGCCCTGGATTTAGTGAACGAACTACTTTGGGGCAGTGGATCTCGGTGGAATTAGGCGGGCTCTCTCCTGCACGGTGCGCGACGTTATAGGACATCGCACGCTGCAGGTATCGGCCGCACTGGCGTACTACATCGTATTATCGATTTTTCCGGGATTGATTTTCCTGTCCGCGGTGTTAGGGCTTATTCCTCTTCCCGATCTCTTCGGGAGTCTTTTAGTCTTACTCAGCCATCTTCTTCCTGCTGACGCTATGCGCGTCATATCTTCGGTACTCCGGGATGTGCTTTCATCTCATCGAGGAACCTGGCTTTCGATCGGGATGTTGGGCACAATCTGGATGGCATCTTCCGCCTTTGACGCAATGATCGAAGCTTTGGACATCGCCTACGACGTTCCCGTCGATCGTCCTTTCTGGAAGACTCGGCTTCTCGCTATCGGCCTAGCGGCAATTTCCGGCGGACTTCTTCTTACAGCTTTCGCGGTAATGGTGGTGGGGCCGCGCTTCGGAGCATGGCTCGCCGCGCATCTGGATCTCTCGACCGTATTCGCCGTGATCTGGCCGGTTCTTCGCTGGACGATTGCGATCTCGTTTTCGGTGATTGCCGTCGAGACGCTGTATTTTCTTGCGCCGAACGTGAAGCAGCGCTTTGGCGCAACTTTGCCCGGAGCAGTTTTCTCGGTGATCCTCTGGAACGGCCTCACCTTTCTTCTTGGATTCTACTTTCTGCATTTTGCAAACTTCAATCGAACCTACGGAACCCTGGGTGGACTGATCGCATTCATGACATGGCTGTACTGGACCTCGTTCGTGTTGCTGGTGGGCGCCGAACTGAACTCTGAACTGGCGAAGGAGAGCGATGAAGGATCGTTAGAGCCTAAAACGGAGGCTCCCGAGGAATCGAATATCATCTTCCGTTCCGGTCTCGACAAAGCGGCGTAAGGTACGCCTTTAAGATCACGCGCGGTTCAGAATCGCGTGTGATACTTTCCATCTGCAGAAACTCCTCCGAGTTGGTCGCGAGCGACACTCACCGACCAATGCTTATTCAGCTGGTATTCTCCCTGCACCATTTCGCTGCCGGGCTGGGAAACATCTGTCGAAAAGGTAAAAAACAGATTCTTGCTGACTCGCTGCTGTATGGCCACACGAGCCGACGGGTTCGAATTGTTCCCTCCGATCAGCGGATCGATCTGAAGGCTTGAGATTCCCGCCAACTTCTGCACGCCGCTGCTCACCTGGCTCGCTGCTTGTGACGCAATCATTGAATCCGTGCTCTGGCTGGCGGCATTTGATTCCTGAGTAGTCTTGCCGCGAGCAACCAGGTTGATGATGTCCGCCGTCGCCAGCGGAGGATCAGAAGTGTACGACGTGGTTAGCTTGTCGAGCGGCCCGCGCATGCTCAGCGTCAGGTTGTACTGTTCCACGATGGTTGAGACCGAAACGTTCAATACCGGATGAGTTTGGTTGGGATCATCAAACGTAATTACGCCCCTTTCTAACTTGTAGCGAAGGTTGCGATAAAACAGTTCGCCGGAAGTAAGATTGCTGCGGCCCGTAATCACAGGATTGGCGGCCGTTCCAACCACTTGCAAGTACGCCTGCCCGGCGATGCTGACTTGCGAACTGATCGCATTCAGGTTCTCTTGCGATTGCACGGCAATCTGGAGCTTGACGGTGTCCGCAAATCCGGGCTGCGAGGGCGTAGTCGTTCCTGTGCTGAACTGGTCGCCAAACGAGGCGAGATCGAACTCCGGCGTGAATGACAGGTTGTCGATGAGAACGCGCCCGTTCAGAGTTGACGCCTGAGGATTACCGCTGAGTGCAAGATGAACGTCGAGCAGCGATCTTAAGCCCTCGGGATAGCGCAAGCGAATGCCCTGACTCTGGAGAGCGAGGTTGAATTGGACGGTGGGCCGGTAAGCGATCGATCCACCCAGGGAAACCTGGCCGCCTCCGACTTCTGCGGTCAGCTTGGAAACTTGCAGATGATCGTTCGTAATATCCATCGCGCCGTTCAGCTTTTCGACTCCGACAGGCGCGTCAGGCGTTGCCACCGCCACGTCTTTGAACTGGATCTGTCCTTTGACGTCCGGACTTTTCACCGAACCGGAGGAGCGCACGTCCAGCGCCACAATTCCCGAACTCTGCACGTCGGGGGCGAGAATGCGAAGAATGCGAGCGTCGATGGATCCTTGCGCGGCAAGCGTTGCCGACTCGGTGCCGGCGATCGGTACCCGGCCTTGCATACGAAGCGATGTGCCTGTGCCTCGAATCTCGGCGGGTTGAAGGGTAACCACGGAATTGGAGTAGTCCGCGCGGATCGGGCTCGCAATTCCGATCTGCAGTGATTGGTAGCTCGCCTTCAGTACCGGAATCGAAAGGTGAGCTTCTATCTTTGATTTCTCATTTAGCGGGCCCTTCAGCGTTGCATGGAATTCTGTTTGACCTGAAAAACCGGGGGGCACGCCACTCGCATAGGTGGACATCAATACATCCAAGGGAACATTTCCGGTGTCGATGACTGCTTCGGTGTAATATCCACCGCTCAAGGCGACATGCCCATGAGCATGGACGGAAGCCTGTGAAACTTTGGAATCAAGGTTCAGATTGGCGGCATGCCTGGCGACATGGACCTCGGCCTTCAGTCCGGAAATCGAGCTTTGCCGCACTTGAAGTTGAGGCAACTGCACCGTAGCGGTCAGTTGCGGATCGTCGAGTGTGCCTTCGCCATTCGCCGACGCGGTCAGCGAACCGGTGAGATCAAGATTCTTCGCCTGCACCATCTGCAGCTTTTGTAAGACCAAAGAGGGTGCATCGAGCTTCACCTTATACGCTTTGGTTTTTGGAGTGAAAGAAAGATTCGCGTTGATAGCGCCTGCCGGGGCGGCGACATTCAGGGTGGAAACAACCGTCCCATTGCCGGCATTGAATTGCATAGCCAGATTTTGGATCGGCTCGTCGTAAGCCCGTGCATTCGCAATCTGAGCCGTACCTGAGCCTACCGGGTTCAGTTGCGAGCCTCGCAAAGACAATTTTGCGGACAAATCGCCGGAGACGGGATAGTGCTGCTTCGCGACCCGCTGCAAATCAGCTACCGATAATTGCTGCACCGTCAGATTCGCCTTGATTGCATTCGAAGGTTCGTAAGACCAATCCCGCAGAGCTACGCTCGCGCTGAAACTTGCTTGTCCCCGGTGTGCATTGACCAGCGATCCATTCTGCACGGAGAATTCAGATGGATTCGCCGTCATATCGAGTTTTGCGTTGCTCCATTCGCTGCCTTCGACCTGCAGGTTCTGAGCGTTCAGTTGCCCTGTAACGTTAGGTTTCTTCATCGATCCGCTAACCGTTGCACTCAACGTTGCTGAACCTGAGACTTGTGCAGGCGCTGCTTGCGTGGATCGAAATGAGGCAGCCAAGGTCGCGAGCTGATGCAGATCTTTCGCATCCACTTTAAGCAGCAAGTTCGAGTGATCGCTGACCTCTCCCTGCGCAGTCAGAGTAGCCGACGGCATTCGCAGGGATGTGTCGCGCAACGCGATCGTCTGACGTGGGCCGTCATAGCTGACATGAATCGCTCCTTCGACTGGAACGTCGTTGCTCGAAGGATTGGAGCTGTTGCTGGCGAGGGCGCGCACGGTCAAGTCTGAATGTGCCCTCAAATTGCTGATGCTGCCACTCCACGCGGCTTCCGCCGTTCCATTCAGGCTTCCGGAAAGCTGCGCGGTCTTCATTTCCTGACGTCCCACTATCCGCTGCAACGTCCGAAGCGAAATGTTGTGCAGCGCAGCTTGAACTTTGGACGCGGGCGTGGTGTCGAGGTGCTGGACATCCACATCCGCAGTGATGCTTCCGCCGAGCGACTCTGCGTTGAGATTATTGATTCGCAACCTTCCGCCCGCCAGCTGATATGTGCCCTGGAGTTTGCGCAATTCAACGCGACTTCCTGAAGCCAGGGCGGTCAGAGCCTGGCTTGCTACTTCTCCGTCGATCGCCACGCTCTGTAGCAGGGGTTGCGTCCCTTCAACCTGGTAGTGCAGCTTTCCCGCGAGTAATACATCGCCCGTGGGAGCCGTGCCAGGGGCCATGGCGGCAAAGTCCTGCGTGTGAATCTGGATTTTGTAATTCCCATTCGCAACCGGATTGGAATAGTTCGAGAGTTCGGCACGGAGCGTCGCCGTCGACGCTCCCACCCTCAGGGTCACTGGGTCGATTACAAAACGATCCGGCGAAGCGCTGAACGTCGCGCTCGCGTCGTGCGGCAGTGGGGAAAATTGTGCGTAGCGGATTTGTCCATTCTTGTAAGACAGCTCACCATCGTAACGTTTGGAGAGCGGCGCGAAATGAATGTCGGTTCCAAAATCATACAAATCAGCGTGGAGAGGAGTTTTCTTGTCGTTGTAGTCGATTTCCCCATTCGTGAGCTGTGCGTGCTCCACGCCCAAATCGAACACATTAGTTTTAGTGCTGCTTTTGCTGGGCTGAGCTACGGGAAGATTGTTTTTGCCTGCTCTGTTCACTTTCAGATGAACGACGGGACGGTCAATCAACAGTTCGCGCAACGTAACCTTTCCCTGCAGAGCCGAAACAATTCTTAAGCGGACGGTGAGCTTGTCCGCATGCAGCAGCGGGAGATCCTGCGGAGACTCCGTCCCGCGCAGGGTGATGTTGTAGAGATGTGCGGTAAGTGTCGACAAGCTGAAATCAAGACCTCCGATTTCGGTCTTGCCGCCGGTGGACGTATTGGCCTCATCGGCGATCTTTCGCAGCGCGAATTGTTGAAAACTGTTGCTTCTGAGGTAAAGGTATCCTCCGACTGCAACCACCACGATAAGCACCGCTAGTCCTGCAAACGTCCAACCGATAATCCGTTTCCATTTCATGACTACTCCCTAAAAAGCCTGTCCGATCGTGATGTAGTACTGGTTCGGGTTGATGCCCGGCACCGGATTCAGATTTCGTCCGAAGTCAATGCGCACGGGGCCTATGGGCGTGGAGTAACGCAGTCCAACGCCGACGGTATTGCTGTAGTTGTTCAGGAAGTTCTGC
>QIAK01000168.1:6316-7748 GCA_003225515.1 Acidobacteriota bacterium
GAGCGGTTTCGTGATACCCAGCGGAAAGCGCGCCTCGGAATTCAAAATGAACAGCTGCCGCCCTCCGACGGGGACGGTCACGTTCACGCATCCGGACTGGCTTTTCAAAACGTTGCAGAAGGGAACCAGCCGTTGCGGCCCGGCCTCATCGATCGGAAAGCCGCGTAAAGAAGTGCCGCCGCCGGAAAAGAACAATTGACTGGTAGGGACAAAACTTCCCGCAAAAGGCGAAGCGAACCCTAACCGGATGCTGTTCGCAAATACTAAGGAGCGAATAGGCTTGTAATACGCGTATTGCCCAAAAAGTTTGGCAAAGTTCGCGCTGGAACCAAACGCCGTGGGAGTAATTCCCAGGTTAATTGTCGCAAGATCCCCGTGATGTGCGTCGAGTGGCTTGTCGCGCGTATCGCGAATCAGCGAAGCCGAAACCGTCGAAAGCCGTACGTGCCGGTCCTGGTCAAGCACCAGATCAGGAACCAGAAGGTGCGACAAAGTCGTCTTGTTAAAGTCGTAGCGCAGTTGCAGACGCGTGTTGCGCTTGGGGCTGATCAGTCGCTCCAACTGGAACGACAAATCTCCGAGTCCCGCGGTGAACAATGGATTCTCGCTGTTGCGCTCGGCAGAAAAGCTGTAGAGCGACGACCAATTCGAACCCATGAAATGGGGTTGCGCATAGGTTGCCAGCGCTTTCTGATCGAGGCGCGAGAGAAGAATAGAAGCGCTGGCCGTTTCCGCCAGACCACGAATATTGCGCCGGTTGAATTCCACCAAACCTCGTGGGCTGGCGAAGGTCGATTGGCTCGGCGCGATTTGATTGTTGCCCAATCCGATGCTTCCTCCCCCCCCCGGAAGGGCTACGGTTCCGGTGGGAATGTTTCCACCGCGATGCGAAACCTCGAATCCGAATCCGTAGGTGAGTTCGTTTCGCTTGGCTTCGTGTACTTTAACCAGGGCTTCCTCATCGCGCTGGTCGGTAATGGGTTTTCGCGGACCGACGCTGGACCAATCAAAAATATTCAAGTCATACAGGCGACTTTCGGCTTCCAGCAACTGTCCGCGGCGCATCGGCGTCTCCGGGGGTATCTTTGCCGTCTTCGCGATCAGGGGCACTCGCGTATGTTTCTCGCCCAGATACACCACCTCGTTGATGCGCACCAATTGGTGCTCGTTAATCGCATAGGCAACATCGAGGGTATGAGGATTGCCCGGGGCCTTCTGCACCGTCACTTTTACTTCTACATTCAGGTATCCGCGATTGAGGTATGTCGCCGATATGCGATTGCGGTCCTCGGCCAATTTGCGGGGTGAGTACGGCGCCCCGGAGCGCAGTTCAAATCCTTTCGGTGCGGTCAGTTGCTCATAGGCGATATTTTGGTTTCCCGAAACGTTGACGTTCCCCACAACGGTCTGATCGCCTTCTATGATGTCGAAA
>QIAK01000168.1:7859-8251 GCA_003225515.1 Acidobacteriota bacterium
TGGGTCCAGATGTGAGACGTCTTCACTGTCACCTGGTCCATCAGCTCTTTTTGCGAGAGCGCGTAATTCCCATGAAAGAAAATCCGCTCGACTTTATGTTTCCTGCCGCGATCGATCTGATACACAACCTGGATTTGGTCGGGTTGTCTCTGGAGGTTGGCCGTTACCTTGACGTCGTAGTAGCCCTTCTTTTGGAAGTAGTCGGTGAGGTTTCGCTGTCCCTCATCGACGAGATCCTGGTCGATGGCACCCTCGGAATAAATCGGAATCAGCTTTTTCATTTGTCGCCCGGCCAGGAACGGGATGACGGTCAGCTTCGCTCCGACCGTGCGCACCGTCACCACCGGGCCGACCTCGACCTTGAACGACACATCCACGCGATTGGTGTCTGC
>QIAK01000169.1 GCA_003225515.1 Acidobacteriota bacterium
ATTCGCTGACTACGGATTGGACCACTTTCGCGGCCGAGGCGAGCGAGGTGCCGGCGTAAACCGCCATGCATCCGGTGTCACGATAGGGATTGAGATCGCTGTAGATGGAATAGGCCAGTCCCTGGCGTTCGCGAATGTTCTGAAAGAGGCGGGAGCTCATGCCGCCGCCGAGCAGAGTATTGAGAATGTATCCGGCGTGACGTTTCTCATGCGCGATGGGGTGTGCGGGAACCCCGATACATAGCTGTACCTGTTCCAGAGCTTTTTTGTTGCGCAGGATGATGCGCGAGACAATTTTGGGCGCAGAGGAGTGGAAGCCGTTCTTCACCGGCTTCATGTGCTCGAACGCCTTGGTGACTAATTCGACAAAGCGGTCATGATCGAGATTACCGGCGGCTGAGACGATGATATTGCCGGGCGCAAAACGGTGGCCATAAGCTTCGACGACTGGCGTACGCTCGAAGCGCTTGACGGTTTCTTTTGTGCCGAGTATCGGCTTGCCGAGCGGGTGATCCTTCCAGAAATTCTGGGTGAAGATCTCGTGGACGAGGTAGTCGGGATTATCTTCGTCCATTTTGATTTCTTCCATGATGACGCCACGTTCCCGGGTGATGTCGGCCGCATCGAAAGTGGGATTCAGGACGAGGTCGCTCAAAATGTCGAGCGCGGTGGGAATATGCTCATCGAGGACCTTTACCGTGAAACAGATGCATTCCTTGGCGGTGAATGCGTCCATGTTGCCGCCGATGGAGTCGACCTGGCGCGCAATTTCCTCAGCGCTGCGGTGCTTGGTCCCTTTGAATACCATGTGCTCGAGGAAATGGGAGATGCCGTTCCATTCGGCGTCCTCGTCGCGCGAGCCCGTCTGCAGCCAGATGCCGATCGATGCGGAGCGAATATGCTGCATCTGTTCGGTGATCACGGTCAGGCCGTTGGCCAGCTTTTGACGACGAATGTTACGGAGTTCTTTGGTCATTGCTTTCGTTCAGGTACGGCTTAGTGATCCCAGGCAGACAGAGCGGAGTGGCTGTCCTATTCTGACATAGGGGCGGCGAGTGTGCGAGAATAGTTTAACGGTTTAGAATCAGCAGTTTATGTGTTTTCAAGAATGACGGGTTTATCTCAAGTCTCGCTGATTGGACTGGATCGGGCTGAACTGGCTTCGCTCGTCCAGAGCGTAGGCGAGCCCGCTTACCGCGCCAAACAGCTTCTGGAGGCGGCGTACCGGCAGCGGGTGGAGTCGATTGAAGAGATATCGACGTTGCCGCAAGCGCTTCGCGACAAGTTCGCGGAGAAGGGTGTATCGGTCGGGCTGCCGAGGATTGAGCAGAGGTTCGTATCTCAGGATGGCACCGTGCGGTATTTGATTGGCTTTGCCGATGGGCAGAGCGTGGAGACGGTCTGGATGCCCCAAGGCGACGGTGGGGAGGCCGGAGATGGGAGCGAAGCGGGAACCGAAGCACTCTCGGAGCAGGAAATGGAAGGCGGACGTCGACAGGGGCAGAATCCAGGGCGGTCGACGATTTGTATTTCCAGTCAGGTCGGCTGTGCGGTGGATTGCCAGTTTTGCCTGACCGCGCTGCTGGGAGTGAAGCGCAATCTAACGGCGGGTGAGATTGTGGGGCAGGTATGTGCGGTGCTCAAAGACCAGAAGGTTTCTCCGCCTGAGGATCGCATCAATTTGGTGTTTATGGGGATGGGCGAGCCGTTCCTGAATTACGACAACTTTGTGAAGGCGGCACGATTGCTGGTTGAGGAGGTCGGGATCGCGGAACGGCGGATGACCGTGTCCACGGCGGGAATTGTGCCGCGCATTCATGACTTTGGCGGGGAAAAGATTCGGCCGAAGCTGGCGATATCGCTGAATGCGTCGAATGATGAGTTGCGCACCCGGCTGATGCCGCTGAATAAGAAGTGGAATCTGGAGATGCTGATGGCGGCGGCGAGGGCGTATCCGCTGCGCACGCGGGAGTGGATTACGTTTGAGTACGTGCTGCTCGGAGGCGTGAACGACGGGCCGGAAAATGCGAGAGAGGTAGTCGAACTGCTGCGCGGGATACGCTGCAAGGTGAATCTGATTGCGCTGAATCCCGGGCCGGGAATTGAGTTTACGACTCCGCACGCGGAGCGCGTATCCGCATTTCAGAATACTTTGCGGGATTCGGGGATTCCGGCGTTTGTGCGGCGTCCGCGCGGGCGGGATATTTACGCAGCCTGCGGGCAACTCAAGCGTACGGTTGAGATTGCCACAGCACCGGCACAGTAGATTCTCTAGACTTGACCGAAGCCGATTCGGTGACGGGAATTTCTACCCGGAGAAGGATGGCGCCGTCCTCGCCGCGCTCGCTCGCAATTCGACCGTGGTGCTCCTGCAAAATGCCCTCGCATGCACTTAGCGCCAGACCATCTTCAGAATCGACCGGATAATCGTGAAGTTGAGTTGCCGGCCGATGTTGTAATTAGAACTACGGCTATACCCACCTGCTGTTCAGTGCTAACCGTCAATGTCTGGCCGCCACGCCCACTCAGCAAGTGCAGGCAACTGGCGACGAGTTGCAGACAAACTTGTAGCAGCTGATTGGAATCGCCCAGGACTTTGGGAAGTGCGGGATCGAATTGCGTGCGCACTTTGATGTCGAGAGCCTCCCATTGAGATTGCGTCAACTTAACTGCGGTGCGCGCGAGGGTATTGAGATCGACTGGCGTTTTCGGGCCAGGGGCCTGACGCGCAAAGCTGATGAGGCTGGCAACGAGAGACTTTGTGCGGCGAACGTACTGGCCGATCTTGGCGGCAAAGGGCGCCTGCTCAGCCGTAAGTGAGGTGCTGAGGAGCATGTCGGAATAACCGAGCATGGCAGTGATCGGGTTATTAAGTTCGTGCGCGGCGCCACCGACCAACTGGCCGATTGAAGCCAGTTTTTCCGACTGAAGAATTTGCGCATGCAGCCGTTTCAAATTCTCGAAAGATTCCCGAGAATGCTGCAGTAACTGAATCAGCTCGCGATCGAGCAGATATTGGCGTAGAAAGACCATCACGCCCATGAAGAATGCGGCAACCAGAGTCAGGGTGAGCCGAAACACTCGGACGCGAGCTGGAACAGCATTATCGGACAGGGCCCACGCGGCGAACACCGGCAGCGAAAATACAGCAATCATGCTGCACCGCGCGAGCCACACGCCGTAGAGGGTCGAAACTTCGCGAGTATCGGCGGCGGGCTGCTGGGCTTTGGTTCGAAGGCCGATCCACGTCAGCCACGCCATCGACATCACGATCGGGATATCGTAAAGGCTTCCGCTGTAATACTCCTTACCGGCAATCGCCAAATTGGCCAATGTGGAACTCGAGGCATAACAAAGGCTCATGCCAAAAAGATTGGCGTAGAGACTTTTCCATTCGCCTTTGCTAAGGATCCAGCAGGCGATCAATCCAACCAGGAAGGCGATCTCTTCTGAGACGTACACTGCATTCAAATGGCTGTTATAGGCCGACAGGTTGGCCACAACGTGATACCAAGGAAGCACCAAGAGGGCATAGAGATAGAACCACCACAGCAGCAAAAGTGCGAAATCAAGGCGTCCCACGCGGGCGGAATATTCGTCGCGGGGAACGTGTGGACGCACAGCTAATGCGGCCATGAAAGGAACGATGTGCAGAAAGAGAACGACGTCGCCGACAAACAGACCGGGCACGTCCGTGCGTAGGATTACCTCGTAATAAGTCCAAAAAAGTTGATAAATGAACCAGAGCGAAACTCCGAGGATGATGAGCGACCAGAACAATCGCATGCGTCGTTCAGCACGGATCGCAAGAGGTACGATGGCCGCGAGCCCGGAAATCAGAAACAAGCACTGGGCGATATCGCTGAAAGCGGCGAGGCCGTAGGACTTCGGCAGGAACAGGGCGGAGATGATGAATGCGCCTAACAGAACACCTGCCGCCGCCAGCCAGATTTTGGAACGCTTCCTCAATACAGACCTCGTGCTGACATTCTAGACGGGATTCTCGGGGGCCAATGGTTACTCTGGTAACCTGATTCGCCGGCCAAACCAGAAGTGCCCGACCATGGTCCTAGAGTCTCACTTGCTGGTAAGCTTCTCCTATTCAATAATATGCAGCAAAGTAGCCACTCCCTCGGAGATGGAATCGATTGAATTCTCGCGTTGAGCGCTATCGACAATCCTGGAGACTGAGAATTCCCGCCGATCCGGGTGAAACGCGCCGGATCGAGCGCTGGCTGGCGACTGCGCGCTTGATTCTGGCAGTGTCGGCGCTGGTTGCGATCCGCATGGATCCGACGGAGTTGGGACATTCGTGGGCTGCCTACGGCCTGTTCGTGTTCTACATGGCGAACGGCATCTTGATTCTGATGTTGTTGAGGCGACGGCAACAATCTACAGCAGCGTTTCGCCTCATGGTCCACACGGCGGATATTGTCTGGCCGGCACTTATATCAATATTCTCCGAAGGGCCTAGGACTCCTTTCTTTCTCTTCTTCGTTTTCGTGTTGGCCGCTGCAGCCTATCGTTGGGGCTTGTGGGAGACTCTGGGCACAGCCGCTGCGGAAGTTGCGCTGTTGTGGGCAGAGAGCTTTGTGCTGCTCCACTTAACCCTGGCCCCTGGGGGATCATTACCGTGGGCGGGGTTGAACGGATTGCGCGTCAATGTGCGCGAGTTTGAACCGCAACGCCTGTTCATGCTGTCGGTCTATCTGCTCGTGATGGGGCTCTTGTTGGGTTATTTGGCCGAACAGCAGAAGCATCTGCGCGCGGAGAAAGCGCTGGTGACGGGGGCTCTGTCCCGCGTGCGGGTGGAAGCTGGCTTGACGGGGACGATTGAGCAAATCTTTCACCAGGCGCTCTCGATGTATGGGGCTTCGCGGGCCGTGGTGGCATCCCAGGAATCGCACAGCCAACGGGTTTTCGTAGGCGAACTGAACCGGGCGGAGGGACGAGGGCCATCCGAGTTCCGGTGGCTGGAATCGGCGGTGCGAGACGCGAAAACCTATCTCGATGATTTTCCTGGGGCCGTTTGTTTCGCGTCGACTGACGGGAATCGATGGAGCACCCTGGCATTGGACGACAGCGGACATCCAGTGCCGGTGCCGAATGTAGAACCAATTTCTCAGCTGCGGGAAGTGCAGAGCTTTGACTCGGTCATCACGGTATCGTTCCTTTTCGGAACGGAGTGGCGAGGACGGGTATTCCTATTCAACCCATCCTGGCGCGGGGAGAAACAAGAGGAACTGCGCTTTCTGCTGGACCTGGTTCGCCAGGTCGGGCCGGCGGTCTACAACGTTTATCTTCTGCACCGGTTGCGAAGACGAGCGGGAGCTGCTGAGCGTGCTCGCTTCGCGCGCGAACTTCATGATGGCGCGGTGCAATCTTTAATTGCAGTGGAAATGCAGGTCGACGTGTTGCGCCGGCAAGCGGACGCGGGAAAGCCGATTGGTTCGGAGCTGGGCCGAATTCAGGAGTTGCTGCGAGAAGAGGTTCTCAAACTTAGGGAACTGATGCAGCAGATGAAAGCGATTGACGTCGATTCGCAACGGCTACTCGGAGTTCTCAACGATACCGTCGAACGTTTTCAGAGGGAGACTGGGATCAGCGCGCGATTTGTTACTGATCTCGAGGATCTGGACATGCCGCAAAGGGTATGCCGCGAGATCCTCCGCATTGTGCAGGAAGGTCTGGTCAACGTCAGGAAGCATAGCGGCGCTCGTCACGCGCTGGTGCGACTGGGATTAATCCAGGGAAAATGGAGTCTGACCATGGAAGACGACGGTAAAGGCTTCCCCTTCACTGGCCGATACAGCCAGGAGCAGATGGAAGAAGCGGGCAAGGGGCCTATGATCATAAAGGAACGTGTACGTTTGATTGCCGGGGAACTCACGGTAGAATCAAATCCTGGTCAGGGAACTCGGCTGGAAGTTAGCGTTCCGCGAAACGGGGAAGTGCCGCATGAATTTTAGAAAAGCGCAGTCGGTTCGTCTGGTGATTGCCGACGACCATCCGATTTTTCGCGATGGCTTTGCTGGGAGAAGCCTCCGACGGGGCCGAAGCAGTGAAGCTGGCGAAGCAATTGAAGCCCGACATTCTGCTGCTTGATCTGGCGATGCCGAAGCACCCAGGACTGGAAGCTTTGCGGGAATTGAGTATGCCTGCCAACGCGACTCCGGTGCGGGTCATACTTTTGACAGCGGCTGCGGAGAAAAGCCAGATTGTGGAGGCGTTGCAACTGGGCGCCCGGGGTGTGGTGCTGAAAGACTCTGCAACCCAATTGTTACTCAAGGCGATTCACACGGTGATGGCGGGCGAATACTGGGTCGGTCGCGAAAGTGTTTCGAACCTGGTGCAGTACCTGCGCACTTTGATGCAGTCATCGCATGACGAGGCCCGGCAGAAAAAATTCGGCTTGACGCCGCGTGAGCTTGAAATCGTTTCCGCGGTGGTGGCTGGGTACTCCAACAAGGAAATAGCGGAATACTTCAAGATCAGCGAGGATACGGTGAAGCACCACCTCAGCAACATTTTTGACAAACTCGGGGTTTCGACCCGTCTCGAGCTGGCATTGTTTGCCGTGAACCAGGCCCTGCCGCTTAAGAGTATTGCTTAGTAGGGTTTGCGCGTGTCTGGCCCGGTGGCACTTCAGTGCCATTGGCGGAAGCCCAAGCGACTACTAGAATTTTCTGATCAGCCAGCCTGGTAAGATTTCTCTGCCCGCTTGTGGGGGTAGAGTCAGAAGAAGAGAGAAAGAGGAGCCCGTGGCAAAACGTTTACAGCAACTCTGGAACGATGAGCGTGGACAAGACATTGCGGAATATGCGGTGATGTTGGCCGTGATTCTGGTAATCGTCGTGGGCACGATCCGTCTTATCGGGTCCAATGCGAACAACGTGTTTTCTCAAGTCGGCAGCGCCATTCAGTAGGCAACGACCCATTACTTCGTGGGATATGGGAGCGGCCAGGCCAGTTGTAAATTGCTGATTCCGCCAACCTGCCGCGATCACTGGGGGGCTCAAGGCTTCCCGCCTATTCCTGTCCTCTAAAATTCGCTTCTATTTTTGTTCAGCCTGAGACGGCGATGCCGTCGTGAGCGCCATTTTTTCCGCGCCACCGGTTGACAGACGAGTGAGGTACGGGAAGAAGGGAGTGATCTCGAACTCCATTTTCTCGCGTGCCGAAGTTAGTGCCACTGGCTTGGCTTTCGAAAGTTCCACTTGATCGGTCCAAGGGTCCACCTTAATACGTCCACCTAATGGCAGAGCGGCGATCTGGTCGAGGCGCTTTGGGTCAAGTTCGGGAGCGGCTGCCAGCAGGCTAGACATACGAGTGCTCTTGCCACCGCCAAAGCTGTTTCCCAAGTGTGGCCGAATCAGATGGGTTAGATCGGTCCCCTTCTGTTGCAACGCCTTCAAAAATAAACCGGCATTGCCCAGCTTGTCTTTATAAGGAGAATTCTTCAAAAGCTCCAAAGCCTTGGTATCGGCGGCCTCTTCGTCAGCGGGAGTGCGTTTGAAATCGAGGCGCTGGAACGACTCTTCGTCGGGAAAGAACAGCTTGTCGTTGAAGGCGAGCTTGGTGTCGAAATAATGTCCTAGAACGATATGGCTGAGTTCATGGGCGAGCACCATGGCCAGGGATGCCTCGTCGGGAAGAACATCGAGCAGGCCGCGGCTAATGACGATGGTATGTCCGATGGTGAACGACTCGAGCGGAGAGGTCAATAGAATGCGGCAGTGAATGTCTCCCTGCAAGTCAATATTGTTCGTGACCAGCAGGTTGTTGACGACTGTTGCCAAAATCTTGTCGACTTCGCCGGAGGGTGCGAGTAAGCCGATTTTGTGAAGGCGGTCGACGGCGTTTTCTTCGGCCTGCTTCTCCCACATACGCTGGGCGACAACAGGAGTGGCGTCGGCGGCGGCAGCGCTCTGGTCGTTTATGGATTGAGGCGAATCGATCAGAATCTGTGTGAACTCCTCATTCTTGTTCAAACCTTTCAGGTCGTAACCCCAGAGGCGGGTTTGCGCCTTGAAATGCAGGCTCTTGCTGAGCCCCGTCTTGAGATTCGATTCTTCGGTGTAAACGTAGGCCGGAAGCCAGGTTCCGGGACGCATGTTCAGACGCCAGCTATCAAAGTGGAAGAAGAAATTAATCTTGGGCTGCGGGTAGTAGCTTCCGTTGAAGCGGACGATGTTGTAGTCCTGATCTTCCACCCAAATCCTGCCCATAAATCGCGAAGTCTTCTGGCCGTCCTTAGGATGGACGTCGATTACGAGGCAACGGATCTCGCCCAGAAATTCGCGACGCACGAACGTGAAATCATAAAATTTCTTCTGGAAGTCGGAGTCGAGCACCACCATCTGGGCAAAACCCATGGGCAGGTAGTGCAGAGAATAGACGCCAGTTAACTTCGTGAGCATGCGATGGCCGAAGCCGGGCTGGCCGACGAAAGAGACGTCCTCAGGACCTTCACTCATGTCGAGGCGTCCTAAAAAGTATTGATCCTTTACCGGAATCGGGTTGCCCGCGCTATCGTTCTTCAAATCTTGCAGATAGGTCTCGACCATGGGATGCATGTGGCGCATCTGCGCCATGAACAAGTGCTCGCGCTGCACGACATGGTCAAGTACGTCATTCAGGGTGACAGCGACAGTGGGCAGCGATTCAGTTTTTTGAGGAGCACCAGTAGCAGCAGTTGACGATGGAGCGGTCGCCGAATTCAAAGCGGGTTGGACAGTGGAAGGCGAAGGAGCCTGAGCGATCGCCCCCAAAAAAACTGCCAGAGAAAAAAGAACCACTAGGGAACCCGAACGCACGATTCGCATAAAACCCTTCTGGGAGTCGATCACGCCAATTGAAAAATAATGTGCAAAACGACCGTCGAGTCTGAGGGCTGGCCGTTCTGCAAGGCAGGCTTGAAGCGGATCTGTTCGGCCGCGTGTACAGCAGCGTCGTCGAGACCATGCCCGAGCCCGTGAACGATTTTCAACACGCGTAATTTGCCGGTTGATTCAAGAACGACCTCGAGGAGCACCTCACCCTCGATACGTCTGGAACGTGCTTCTTCAGTGTAGATGGGAAGCGGCTTGGAAAGGATTTCCGCCGGAACTATTTTTGCAGCTGCCTGGGCTGCGGGACGAGATTGAACGGTAGGAGGGGCGGCAACGTCGGCATCACCGAATCCCGCCTGGCGAACTGCGGCTCGGGGAGGAGAAGAGGTACGAGCATCTCCGGTGGCCACCCCATTGCCGAATCCAGTGCTTGCGACCACACCCCGGACACCCTGGGCCCCGCCGGTCCCATTGCCGGAACCTGGCCCTGTGGGCATATCAAATCCGCCAGATTGCGCGATGTTGATGGCCCGGGTTTGAGTTGTTCGTGCAGGTATGCCATTGGGATCGCCGAATCCGCCGGTCTGCACTTTCTGCGGCGGAAGTTCAACGGTCTGCGGTGCCGAGCTTCCTGTCGAAAACACATTTGTACGAACGATCTGACGGGGAATTGCAGGCGCCGCGACCACTGGAAGAGGATCAATCTTCCTGAGAGCGATCTTCACTTCCGGCGCATCTTCTACCTTCGGCTTGGGCTGCGGCTGGGCCGCGGGCAAGCGAAGAGCTGCCGGAGGTGGGTCGAGCCTGGCCACTTCCACCGGCCTCTGAAGCTGCCGCTGCGGCATGTGATTTACCGGGACGGGAGTGGGGACTAATTCGATCGCGTGGTAATCCTTCTTCGGACTCTCGAGAATTTCGGGGTGAAGAACCGGGATCCAGATAAGAATTGCAATGATCACGGCCTGTGCGCCGTAGCTGAGAACGAACTCGTACCACGGCGCACGCCAGCGCGGAAGCGACGAAAACAGTATTGATTCGGTAGACGGAGACGCCATAATCAATCCTGGTAATTCAGTTGTTCAAGCACGAATAGTGTAAAAGTTTTCCTGTCTTTTCAAACGCTGGGAACCTGGGAAGACAAGGTTAAGTGTACTATTCCAGCTTCGGTAATGCACGAAATAGGCCATTTGCTCCGATGGGCGGTAAGAGGCAAAAGCCTTGAGTTCAATGGCTTACGCGCTGACTGCGGAAAAGGGGGAGTTCTCAGATCCGAAATCGTGCAAAAAACTACATGCTGGGAGGGAGAGATTTCCCAGCCTGGAGGCCACCTTTAGGATTTAAGACCGTACCTCAACAGCGCACGATTTTGTCACTTTGAATCGACTTGGTGGCGTTGCGAGTATCGACCACCAGCTGGGACTCCTGAACGATGCGGCGATAATCGTACTCGGAGTGATCGGTAACGATTACGACGCAGTCGTACTTGCCCAGATCTTTTAACTCGGCGCATTTCATTTGCAGATCGTACTTGCGCCCTTTGCCAATGAAGGGGAAGAAGGGATCGTGGTAACTGACCTGAGCTCCGTCTTTTTGCAGGAGTTCGATGATGGTGAGCGAAGGCGATTCGCGCAGGTCGTCGATATCTCTTTTGTAGGCGACGCCCAAAACGAGCACACGCGCGCCATTCACCGACTTCTTGTGACCGTTTAGCGCACCCGCCACGGAGGATAGGACGTGGTAGGGCATGTTGGTGTTGATTTCGCCGGCAAGTTCGATGAAGCGCGTTCGGAAATCCCACTCCTTCGCCTTCCAGGAAAGATAAAAAGGATCGACGGGAATGCAATGTCCACCAAGACCCGGACCGGGGTAGAAGGGATGAAAGCCGAAGGGCTTGGTGGAAGCGGCTTCGATGACCTCCCAGATGTCGATGCCCATGCGAAGCGAGAGCAGCTTGAGCTCATTGACGAGAGCAATGTTGACGCACCGATAGATGTTCTCAAGTAGCTTAGTCATCTCCGCCGCGGCGGGAGAGGACACGG